>CANQJX010000038.1 GCA_947624335.1 uncultured Marvinbryantia sp. | reverse complement strand
AAAGACGCGACGGTATCTCCCTGCCCGCCGATCAGTTTGGACAGATCGCGGTAATAGCTCATCTGCGCCGGATAGCTCACATCGAGATCCTGCGGCATATTTTCTACCCAGTAAGCTTTCTGATGGGTAAAAATCAGCGGTTCATACATATGGAATGTATAGATTACATTTTTGTCGTTGGGCGGCGTTAAATATTTTAACGTAGCGGCGCTGTTCCACTGGATGCCCCCGTAGATGACGGGCGTATCGGGCGCGTATTTGCGGATTTCTTTCATCGTCCGCGCGATCAGGTCGTTCCAGAGCTTTGCGTTCTCCGCTTCCACCACTTCGTTTAAAAGCTCGTACGCCACATGGCTGCGGCAGCTGTATCGCCGGGCGATAAAAGCCCACAGGCTGATAAAGCGCTGCTTTAGAGGTTCGCTTTGAAAAAGCGTGTTCTTTTCGGCGTTGTTTGCGTCGTTAAAATCGTAACCATACGCCTTGTGCAGATCGAGCACCACGTCGATGCCGGCTGCTTCGCACCAGTCTACAAAGCGGTCCACAAAGGCGACGCCTTCTGCGCGGCGTTCCCCGTTATCCTGCTCGAAGACCTCGTAGTCGATAGGCAGGCGGATGTGGTCAAACCCCCATTCTGCCGCTTTTTTAACATCTGCTTCCGAAATGAATGTTTCGTAATGGGCGAGGGAATGTTCGCACTGGGACAGATACCCTCCAAAATTAATTCCTTTTTTTAGTTCCATAAGACCCTCCCGATCATAAATTTGATACGATCAGTATAGCGTACTTTTTTTGTTTTGGGTAGTCCAATCTTATTCCGAAAAGCGCAAAATTTAAATTGTCAAATAATCTGACAATTTCAGAAAAATTCTATATTTACAAATGAGAAAAACGGGTGTATGATAATGCACAAAGAAAATGCAAAATAAGGATTGATTAAAAAAATAAATCAATCTTATGCAAAAAATAAAGAAAGGGAGAGTGCTATGGCAGCGACTAAGCAAGCGAGGCTTAAGACTCCGCCGCTTTACCGGCAGGAATTTGAGCACGACAACTGCGGTATCGGCGCAGTGGTAAACATCAGGGGGATTAAGACAAGGGAAACCGTGGAGAACGCCCTCAAAATTGTAGAAAACTTAGAGCACAGAGCCGGCAAAGACGCCGAGGGAAAAACAGGGGATGGAGTTGGAATCCTTTTGCAGATTTCACATAAATTCTTTTCCAAAACCTGCAAATCCCTCGGTATTTTATTGGGCGACGAGCGCGAATATGGGATCGGGCAGTTCTTTTTCCCGCAGGATGAATTAAAGAGAAAACAGGCAATGAAAATGTTTGAGATCATTCTGCAAAAAGAAGGGCTGGAATTTCTGGGCTGGCGGCAGGTGCCGACGGTTCCGGAAATTCTGGGGCCGAAAGCGCTGGAAAAGATGCCGTGCATCATGCAGGCGTTTATCAAAAAGCCCGCGGAGGTGGAAAAAGGGCTTCCGTTCGACCGCAGGCTTTATGTGGCGCGCCGCGAGTTCGAGCAGAGCAATGAAAATACTTATGTGGTGTCCTTATCCAGCCGCACGATTGTGTACAAGGGCATGTTTCTGGTAGGGCAGCTGCGCAGCTTTTTTACCGACCTGCAAAGCCCGGACTATGAATCCGCAATCGCAACCGTACATTCCAGATTCAGCACCAATACCAATCCGAGCTGGGAGAGGGCGCATCCGTACCGCTTCCTGGTACATAACGGCGAGATCAACACCATCCGCGGGAATGCCGATAAGATGCTGGCGCGGGAAGAGACGATGGCGTCGGGCTGCCTGGAAAAAGATTTCCATAAGGTGCTTCCGGTCATCAACGCGTCCGGTTCCGACTCCGCGATGCTTGACAATACGCTGGAATTTTTGATTATGAGCGGCATGGATATGGCGCTGGCAATGATGATCCTGATTCCCGAACCGTGGGCGAACAACCGGAACCTTTCACAGAATAAACGGGATTTCTACCAGTATTACGCGACGATGATGGAGCCGTGGGACGGCCCGGCGTCGATCATGTTCAGCGACGGCGATCTGGTAGGCGCGGTACTGGACCGGAACGGCCTGCGTCCGTCGCGCTATTATGTGACCAGCGACGGCTACATGATCCTCTCGTCCGAGGTGGGCGTACTGGAGATTCCGCCGGAGAAGATTGTGCTGAAGGAGCGGCTGCATCCGGGCAAGATGCTTTTGATCGATACGCTGCAGGGCAGGATTATCGACGACGAGGAACTCAAAGAGCAATACGCGTCCCGCGAGCCTTACGGCGAGTGGCTGGACAGCAACCTTGTGCAGCTGAAGGATCTGAAAATCCCCAACGAGCGTGTGCCCGAATATACGCCCGAAGAACGCGCGCGGCTGCAGAAGGCATTCGGCTATACCTTTGAAGAATACCGCACTTCGATCCGCAATATGGCGCTGAACGGGACGGAAGGGATTGCTTCCATGGGGATCGACACGCCGCTTGCGGTTCTCTCCGACGAGCAGCAGCCGCTGTTTAATTATTTCAAACAGTTGTTTGCGCAGGTAACCAATCCGCCTATCGACGCTATCCGCGAGGAGATCGTTACCTCTACTACCGTTTATGTCGGCGAGGACGGCGATCTTCTGAAAGAATCGCCGGAGAACTGCCAGGTATTAAAGATCAACAATCCGATCCTTACCAATACCGATATGCTTAAAATTAAGCACATGAACGCAAAAGGCTTCCGCGTGGCGCAGGTGCCGATCACCTATTATAAGAGTACCAGCATTGAGCGCGCGATTGAGCGCCTGTTTGTAGAAGTGGATAAAGTATACCGCGACGGCGCCAATATTCTGGTGCTGACAGACCGCGGCGTAGACGAGAACCATGTGCCGATCCCGTCTTTGCTGGCGGTGTCCGCCGTCCATCAGTATCTGGTAAGAACCAAAAAGAGAACGCGGCTGGCGATCATCCTGGAGTCCGGCGAACCCAGAGAAGTCCATCATTTTGCAACGCTTCTCGGTTACGGGGCCTGCGCGGTGAACCCGTATCTGGCGCAGGATACCATCCGCCAGCTGATCGACGACCGCATGATTGAAAAGGATTACTATGCGGCGGTGAACGATTATAATTCCGCAGTGCTGCACGGCATTGTGAAGATCGCGTCCAAGATGGGCATTTCTACCCTGCAGTCCTATCAGGGTTCCCAGATCTTTGAGGCAATCGGCATCAGCAAAGAAGTGATTGACAAATATTTTACCAATACGGTCAGCCGTGTGGGCGGAATTACGATCAAAGATATTGAAAATCAGACGGAGGCGCTGCACAATGAGGCATTCGACCCGCTGGGACTGGGCACGGACCTGACGTTAAACAGCATCGGGCGCCACAAATCGAGAAGCCAGGGCGAGGAACACCGCTACAATCCGCTCACCATTCATCTGCTTCAGGAGTCCACAAGACGGGGCGACTATCAGATGTTCAAGGAATACACGGCGCGCGTCAACCGCGAGGAATCGGGTTATCTGCGCAGCCTGATGGAGTTTTGCTATCCCGAAAAGGGCGTGCCGCTTGAGGAAGTGGAAAGCGTGGATTCCATCGTTACCCGCTTTAAGACCGGCGCGATGTCTTACGGTTCCATTTCACAGGAGGCGCACGAGACGCTGGCGCTGGCGATGAACGCCCTGCACGGAAAATCCAATTCCGGAGAGGGCGGAGAGAGCGACGAGCGCCTTGCCTCCGCCGGCACGGACCACGACCGCAGTTCCGCGATCAAGCAGGTTGCGTCGGGGCGCTTTGGCGTGACCAGCCGCTATCTGGTAAGCGCAAAAGAAATACAGATTAAAATGGCGCAGGGCGCAAAGCCCGGCGAGGGCGGACATCTGCCCGGGCAGAAGGTATATCCGTGGATTGCAAAGACCAGGCATTCCACGCCCGGCGTAAGCCTGATCTCTCCGCCGCCGCATCACGATATTTATTCCATCGAGGATCTGGCGCAGTTAATTTACGACTTAAAAAATTCCAACAAAGACGCAAGGATTTCCGTTAAGCTGGTATCCGAGGCGGGCGTGGGAACGGTTGCCGCGGGCGTGGCAAAAGCGGGCGCGCAGGTTATTCTGATTTCCGGTTACGACGGCGGCACGGGCGCGGCCCCGCGCAGTTCCATTCACAATGCGGGACTTCCGTGGGAACTTGGCCTGGCGGAGACGCATCAGACGCTGATTATGAACGGGCTGCGCAATAAGGTGCGCGTGGAGACGGACGGCAAGCTGATGAGCGGGCGCGACGTGGCAATCGCGGCGATTCTCGGCGCGGAGGAATTTGGTTTTGCCACCGCTCCGCTTGTGACGATGGGCTGCGTGATGATGCGCGTCTGCAATTTGGACACCTGTCCGGTGGGCGTAGCCACCCAGAACCCCAAACTGCGCAAACGTTTCCGCGGAAAGCCGGAATATGTGATCAACTTTATGCGCTTTATCGCGGAGGAACTGCGTGAATATATGGCGAAACTGGGCGTGCGCACCGTGGACGAACTGGTGGGCAGAAGCGATCTTTTGCGCAAAGGCGAAGGCTTCTATAAAGAAAAAGCGGCGCGCGTGGACTTAAGCGCGATTTTGAACAACCCGTATGCCGGGCAGAAGTGTACGTTCGATCCGCAGCATGTATTTGACTTCCAGTTGGAGAAGACGGCGGACGAAAGGATTCTGCTTAAGAAGTTTAAGAGCGCGCTGGAAAAAGGACAGAAGCGCAGCATCGAGGTTGACGTCTCCAATGTGGACCGCGCGTTCGGCACCATTTTCGGCTCGGAGATCACCAGACGCTACGGCGATACGCTGGAGGAGGACACCTTTACCGTAAAATGCAACGGCGCCGGCGGGCAGAGCTTTGGCGCGTTTATCCCCAGGGGGCTTACGCTGGAACTGGTGGGCGACAGCAACGATTATTTCGGCAAAGGACTTTCCGGAGGCAAGCTGATCGTATATCCGCCCAGAGGAATCACTTACCGGCAGGATGAGAATATCATCATCGGCAACGTGGCGCTCTACGGCGCAACCGGCGGCAGCGCATACATCAACGGCGTAGCGGGCGAGCGTTTCTGCGTCCGCAATTCCGGCGCAACCGCGGTTGTCGAGGGAGTGGGCGAGCACGGCTGCGAATACATGACAGGCGGAACGGCGGTGATCCTGGGAAAGACCGGCAAAAATTTTGCGGCGGGCATGAGCGGCGGCGTCGCGTATGTGCTGGACGAGGACAGCGACCTTTATAAAAAAGTGAACAAAGAAATGGTCGCCATCGAAAAGCTGGAGAACAAATACGATGTGGAAGAACTCAAAAAAATGATTCAGGATCACGCGGCGTATACCAATTCTGTAAAAGCGAAAGAGATCCTCGCGCATTTTGACGAGTACATTTCCAAATTTAAGAAGATCATCCCGCACGATTACAAGCGGATGATGAACGCCATCGTACAGATGGAGGAAAAAGGGCTGAGCAGCGAGCAGGCGCAGATCGAGGCGTTTAACGCGCTCAAGACACAGGAATAAGGAGGGCGGACATATGGGAAAGCCAACAGGGTTTATGGATTATGAGAGAGAGACTGCGGAAGCGGTAAAGCCGAAAGTCCGCATTAAGAATTTTAATGAGTTCCACACGCCGCTCTCAAGAGAAAAGCAGCGCATACAGGCGGCGCGGTGCATGGCGTGCGGCGTGCCGTTCTGCCAGTCCGGCCTGATGATCGGCGGCATGGCGTCGGGATGCCCGCTGAACAATCTGGTGCCAGAGTGGAACGATATGGTCTATCTGGGGAACTGGGAACAGGCATACCAGAGGCTGACAAAGACGCACTGCTTCCCGGAGTTTACCTCCCGCGTGTGCCCGGCGCTGTGCGAGGCGGCGTGTACCTGCAACCTGAACGGAGATCCGGTTTCCACGAAGGAAAACGAGCGCGCCATCATTGAATATGCGTACGAAAAAGGACTGGTCAGGGCAAATCCGCCAAAGGTGCGCACCGGCAAAAAGGTGGCGGTAGTGGGGAGCGGTCCCTCCGGACTTGCCACAGCCATGCAGTTAAACAAAAGGGGACATCTGGTGACCGTCTTCGAGCGCAGCGACCGTATCGGAGGGCTGCTCCGCTACGGCATCCCCAATATGAAGCTGGAAAAGCATGTGATCGACCGCAGAATCAAGATCATGGAAGAAGAGGGCGTTACCTTTGTGACTAACGCCGACGTCGGCGCGGGCATGAAAGCGGAACAGCTCTTAAAGGATTTTGACCGCGTGGTACTGTGCTGCGGCGCTTCCAACCCGCGCGATATCAAGGTGCCGGGCAGGGAGGCAAAGGGCATCTATTTTGCGGTAGACTTTTTGAAAGCCACCACCAAGAGCCTTTTGGACTCGCAGTTTGAAGACGGGAAGTTTATCCCGGCGAAGGGAAAGAAGGTTATGGTGATCGGCGGCGGCGATACCGGCAACGACTGCGTAGGTACGGCCATCCGTCTGGGCGCGGCGAGCGTGCTGCAGTTGGAAATGATGCCGAAGCCCTCGGAAGTCAGGACGCCTTCCAATCCGTGGCCGCAGTGGCCGCGCGTGCTGAAAACAGATTACGGCCAGGAAGAAGCGATTGCGGTCGTTGGGCACGATCCGCGCGTCTATCAGACGACGGTGACAGAGTTTATCGCCAACAAAAAGGGCGAGGTCTGCCAGGCAAAGCTGATCAAACTGGAGAGCAAAAAGGACGAAAAAACGGGACGCATGGCGATGGTTCCGGTAGAGGGCACGGAAGAGATTGTGGATGTGGATTTGGTGCTGATCGCGGCGGGATTCCTCGGCTCCCAGAAATATGTTACGGATGCGTTTCAGGTAAAGGTAGACGGACGGACCAATGTGGCGACCGAAGCGGGCCGATACCAGACCAGCGTGCCGAACGTTTTTACCGCGGGCGACATGCACCGCGGGCAGTCCCTTGTCGTATGGGCGATCCGCGAGGGACGCGAAGCGGCGAAGGCCGTAGACGAGTCGCTGATGGGCTATACCAATCTGTAAAAAGAAAAGGATTCCTTTTTGACATAAAATCCGCTATAATAGATCTATGGTAGATTTTGAAACGTTTCAGGAATTCATCGACGAGATTATCCAGACGTTCCCGGAAGAATTTTTCCGGGAACTGCACGGCGGCGTATTTGCGCGCGCACATGCGAAGCTTCACCCGGACGCCCGCAGCGGCGATCTGTATATTATGGGCGAATACTGCGTTACGCCGCATCTGGGGCGCTTTATCGTCATATATTACGGCTCCTTTGCGCGGGTGCATGCTTCGCTGGACGAGCAGTCGCTGAAAGCGGCGCTGCGCAAAGTTTTGCTGCATGAATTTCGCCATCATCTGGAGTCTCTGGCGGGGGAACACGACCTGGAAGTGGAGGACGCCATACAGATTGCGCGCTACAAAGGGCGCGCGCAGGAACAAAACGGCGGAGGAAGGACAAGTGAAGGATAATATTGGTCAGGCTGTCGTGTGGTGCCGGCATATGATGCGCGAATATATCCGGCCGGGCGCATTGTGCATTGACGCGACGATGGGAAATGGAAATGATACGGAGTATCTCTGCCGCATGGCGGGGGAAAGCGGGCGCGTGCTGGCGTTCGATATTCAAAAAGAGGCGCTTGCGCATACCCGCGAGCGCCTTTCTAACGCGCTTGATTTTTGCAATTACGAACTGATTCTGGATACCCACAGCCGTATGAAAGAATATGTATCCGCCGGTTCTGCGGATGTGATTGTATTTAACCTCGGCTATCTTCCGGGCGGCGACCATGCGGTTGCCACAAAACCGGATACGACGCTGGAGGCGCTTGCGCAGAGCCTTGCGCTGCTGAAACCCGGCGGCATGGTCAGCATCTGCATTTACAGCGGGGGCGACAGCGGCTTTGCGGAGCGGGACGCGGTGCTTCGCTGGCTTGGCGCGCTGGATGGAAGGCGATACCTCGCGCTGGTGACGCAATATTACAACCGTCCGAACCATCCTCCGATTCCGGCGATGGTCGTCCGGCTGAAATAATCATTGACAGAGCCTCCTGTTTTCGGTAGAATCCGATTGTAAACCAAAAAATAAAATAGGTTTACAATCAAGGAGGATGGATGATGAAAAAAAGAACAACAGTGAAATCGGTCGTTATGATGGGGATGTTTGTGGCGGTGCTGGCGGTTATGTCGCAGCTTTGCGTGCCGCTTCCTTCCGGTGTTCCGATTACCCTGCAGACGTTTGCCGTAGCGCTGACGGCATATGTGCTGGGAGCGAAAACGGGCGCGGCGGCGGTGGCGGTTTATCTGCTTCTGGGCGCGGTGGGCGTCCCTGTGTTTGCAAACTTTCAGTCCGGTATCGGCGTGCTTCTGGGCGCGGCGGGCGGTTTTTTGTGGGGATTTCTTATCATGGCGGTTTTGTGCGGGCTTGCCGCGCGCCGGAAAAATCGGGGCGTGTGCGCCGCTTTGAGCGCTGCGGGGCTTGCCGCCTGCCATCTGCCCGGCATTTTGCAGTTTATGGCGGTCATGGATATGGATTTTGTGTCCGCGGCTATGCTGGCGTCCGTTCCATATCTGATTAAGGACGTTATCAGCGTGATAGCGGCGTATGCTGTTTCGCTTGCCGTCCGCCGCGCGTTAAACGCCGCCGGGGCTGATTTTTTGTTTCCCTGCGAATAAAGCTGTTTTTTCTTCGGCAAATGCTGTATAATACCATACACAAACGTAATTTGGGAGGGAAAACGTATGGCGGAATTTAAGGAAAACGATCCGTATTACGCTTCCGGGGAAGCGCAGGACGGAAAAACGAAACGGAAACACCCGCGGCGCGGCCGCAAGCTTTCCGGGAAAGGAAAGATCGGGATTGCGGCGGCGGTGCTGGTGATTGCCGTACTGCTGATCGGAAATGATTTCTTTTATCAGATCGGCGAGCAGGAGCAGGCGGTGATCGTAACGATGGGAAAACCGAAAGCCGTATCGGAGACGGGACTTCACTTTAAGATACCGCTGATCCAGTCGGTGCGCAAGGTAAACACAACGATTCAGGGCTTTCCAATCGGATACGATGTGCAGAGCAATCAGAGCATTGAGTCGGAAAGCGTGATGATCACGTCCGATTACAACTTTATCAATGTAGACTTCTTTGTGGAATACCGGATTGTGGAGCCGGTGCAGTATGTGTATGCGTCCTACCAGCCGGAACTGATTTTAAAGAATATCGCGCAGAGCTCTATCCGCACGGTGATCGGAAGCTATCCGGTCGACGACGTCCTTACGACCGGAAAAGGCGAGATCCAGTCCAAGATTAAGGAAATGATCACGGAGAAGCTGGAGGAGCATGAGATCGGCATTCAGCTTGTGAACATTACGATGCAGGATTCGGAACCGCCTACCGCGGAGGTGATACAGGCGTTTAAAGCGGTGGAGAACGCCAAGCAGGGAAAAGAAACGGCTTTGAATAACGCAAACAAATACCGCAACGAGCAGCTTCCGCAGGCGGAGGCGAGCGCGGACCAGATTATTAAGGACGCGGAGGCGCAGAAACAGACGCGCATCAACGAGGCGGAAGCGCAGGTGGCAAGATTTAACGCCATGTATGAGGAATACAGCAAGAATCCGGTCGTTACCAAACAGCGCATGTTCTATGAGGCGATGGAGGAGATCCTGCCGGGCATGAAAGTGGTAATCGACAGCGCAAACGGCGTACAAAAAGTACTGCCGCTGGATTCTTTTGTCGATGGCGCAAAGCAGGACGCCCAACAGGACGCCCAGCAGGATGTGCAGACAAGTGAAAGCGAGGGCAGATAGTATGAAGAAAAAAGGATTGGCGATTGCAGGGGCAGCGATAGTGGTTCTGGCTGCGCTGCTCTCTTCTGTGGTGATTACGCAGAAAAATGAATATAAACTGGTCCGTCAGTTCGGGAAAGTGGTCCGGGTGGTCGACCGGGAAGGACTTAGCTTTAAAACGCCGTTCGTGCAGGATACCGTCAGTCTGCCGAAGGAAATCCTGCTTTATGATTTAACGCCGTCGGACGTGATCACAAAGGAAAAAAAGACGATGATCGGGGACAGCTATGTATTGTGGAGAATCTCAGATCCGCTTAAATTTGCGCAGTCTTTAAACTTTTCTATAAGCAACGCGGAAAACCGTATTAATACGGCGGTTTACAACGCTACCAAAAATACCATCGGCAGCCTGACGCAGGACGAGGTGATCAGCGGCAGGGACGGAAGGCTTGCGGAAGCGGTGCTTGCCGGGATCGGCGGCAATCTGGAGCAGTACGGGATCGAACTGCTGTTATTTGATATGAAACAGCTCGATCTGCCGGACGACAACAAAGCCTCTGTGTACGAACGCATGATTTCGGAGCGCAACAACATTGCCGCTACCTATAAGGCGGAGGGAGACTCGGAAGCAAAGGTGATCCGCAATACAACCGATAAAGAAGTGACGATCCGGCTTTCGGACGCGAAGCGCCAGGCGGAGATCCTGATTGCCGAGGGCGAGGCGGAATACATGAAAATACTGGCGGACGCCTATTCAGACGGTGACAAAACCGATTTTTACTCCTATGTGCGCAGCCTGGACGCGCTGAAGGCTTCCATGAAAGGCGATAACAAGACGATCGTACTGCCTGCGGATTCCCCGATTGCGCAGGCGTTTACGGGCGAATGACTGTCCGTGAAAAAATACAAAAACAAATAAAAAATTGTTGTCTGGCAAATGGACAAGTTTATAAAATTGTGATATGATACTGCTATATAATGCTAAAGTTCTGTCCGGCTTCTTTTGCGGGAAGCGCGGCGGGGAGGAACTGTAGTATAAAAGAACAAGGAGGAATATCAAAAATGGCAAGAAAAATGAAGACCATGGATGGTAACCACGCAGCGGCGCATGCGTCCTATGCATATACCGATGTGGCGGCGATCTATCCGATCACCCCTTCATCCGTTATGGCGGAAGCTACCGATGAATGGGCAACGCAGGGCAGAAAGAACATTTTCGGACAGGAAGTACAGGTTACGGAAATGCAGTCCGAGGCCGGCGCGGCAGGTACCGTACACGGCTCTCTGGCAGCAGGCGCCCTGACCACCACCTACACAG
>CANQJX010000037.1 GCA_947624335.1 uncultured Marvinbryantia sp. | reverse complement strand
GGAGGAGTGCATCGACCTGGACGGGCTGGTCGAGCTCATGCGCGGCGCGCCGCCGTTGGCGGCGAAGGCGGAGCACATCGAACCGGCGGGCCGCGCGCGGATCGCCGTGGCGCGGGACCGGGCGTTCTGCTGTTCTTTTATGGGATTTATCTGCTGTACTATCTGTTTCCGCAGGCGTTTGCGCTGCAGTTTTTCACCATATTCGGCCTGTTTCAGCAGCAGATGTTTGCCAAAGGGTCGATGCTGGTACTGCCGTGCTGCGTGCTTCTTGGCGCGGGCGGACTGGCGCTGTTCGGACTTGGACGCTATCTGTTCTGTAAGCGCGGCTTATATGTGTAAACGGGAAAAATTATGGGAAAATCATTATATATTGCGGAAAAACCGAGTGTGGCACAGGAGTTTGCCAAAGCGTTAAAAGGAAATGCCGCGCGCCGGGAAGGCTATCTGGAAAGCGAAAACGCGGTCATTACATGGTGCGTGGGCCATCTGGTCACCATGAGTTATCCGGAAGCGTACGATGAAAAATACAAGAAGTGGAGCCTTGCGACACTTCCTTTTTTACCGGAAAACTTTCTTTATGAGGTGATTCCCGGCGTCAGCAAACAATTTCAAATTGTAAGCGCCCTTCTGAACCGCAGCGATGTGGACACCATTTATGTGTGTACGGATTCGGGGCGCGAGGGAGAATATATTTACCGTCTGGTGGAGCAGCAGGCGGGTGTGGATAAAAGCGCAAAAAAGCGCAGGCGCGTGTGGATCGACTCGCAGACGGAAGAAGAAATCCTGCGCGGGATCAAAACGGCAAAGGATCTCTCGGAGTATGACCATCTTTCCGACGCCGCTTATCTGCGCGCAAAAGAAGATTACCTGATGGGCATTAACTTTTCGCGTCTGCTCACCCTTAAATACGGCAACGCGATTTCCAGCTACTTAAATACCCGTTATACGGTTGTTTCGGTCGGACGCGTAATGACCTGCGTGCTTGGCATGGTAGTGCGCCGGGAACGCGAGATCCGGCAGTTTGTAAAAACACCGTTTTACCGCGTGGTCGGCACGTTTGCATGCGGCGGGGAATTTGAAGGGGAATTTCGCGCGGCGCCCGGATCGGCGTACGAACATTCTCCAAAACTTTATAAAGAAAACGGTTTTAAAGAACGCGCGGACGCGCAGGCGCTGATTGACAGCCTGTGCGCCCTGCAGCCGCTTCGGGCCGTCGTCTGCGGCGCGGAGCGTAAAAAGGAAAACAAAAAGCCGCCGCTTTTATTTAATCTGGCGGAACTTCAGAACGAGTGCTCCAGATTGTTTAAGATCAGCCCCGACGAAACCCTGCGCACCATACAGGAACTGTATGAGAAAAAACTGGTCACCTATCCGCGTACCGACGCAAGAGTGCTTTCAAGCGCCGTTGCAAAGGAAATACAGAAAAATATCCGCGGGCTTGCCTCTTATGCGCCGCTTGGCGCGTTCGCGCAGGAAATTTTAAACAAGAACGCTTATCAGGGAATAAGCCGTACCCGCTATGTAAACGACAAGCAGATTACGGATCACTACGCGATCATTCCTACCGGAGAGGGACAAAAAGCCCTGCCGCGCATGCCCCGGCAGGCGCAGGAAGTGTTCGAGCTGATTGCGCGCCGCTTTCTTGGTATTTTTTATCCGCCGGCGGTTTACCGCAAGATCAGCCTTGCCGCGGCAATCGGACAGGAGCGCTTTTTCGCCTCGTTTAAGGTGGTGGAAGAAGCGGGGTATCTTAAGGTGTCGGGAGGAAAAGCGGCGAAAGAAGAGACGTACGACCCCGCATTTTTGGACGCTTTAAGCGCGCTCAAAAAAGGAAGCGGGCTGGAAGTAAAAAAACTGGAGATCCGGGAAGGAGAAACCGCTGCGCCCAAACGCTATAATTCCGGGTCTATGATTCTGGCGATGGAAAATGCCGGACAGTTGATTGAAGACGAGGAACTGCGCGAGCAAATACGCGGAAGCGGTATCGGAACCAGCGCCACGCGGGCGGAAATCCTGAAAAAACTGATCGCCAACAAATATATCGCGCTGAATAAAAAAACGCAGATTCTCACTCCCACGCTGCTGGGCGAAATGATTTTTGACGTGGTGAATTATTCCATCCGTTCGCTTTTGAATCCGGCGCTGACGGCAAGCTGGGAAAAAGGGCTTACCTATGTGGCGGAAGGGACGATTACGCCGGACGAGTATATGGAAAAATTAAATCATTTTATCCGCAGCCGCACGGAAAACGTTTTGCATTCGCATCATCAGACGCAGCTTCGCGGCATATTTGACGAGGCGGCGCAATATTATAAGAAAAACCGCAGGGAGGCTTAAAATGGAAACGGCAAAAATCAGCAATCTTTATACGTTGGAGGAAACAATTGCAAAGGAACTGTTTGCGGGAGCTCTCTATCCGTGGGAGGTACTTCCGAAGATCGGCAGTTTTATTCTGGAACTGGGCGCGAAACTCAGCCCGGACGAATACGAAAAACGGGGAGAAAACGTGTGGATTGCAAAGTCCGCGCAGGTAGCGCCGACTGCCTTTGTGAACGGGCCGGCGATCATCGGTAAGGGGGCGCAGGTGCGCCACTGCGCGTTTATCCGCGGCAACGCGATTGTCGGCGAGGACGCGGTGGTCGGCAATTCCACAGAGCTGAAGAACGTGGTGCTGTTCAATAAAGTGCAGGTGCCGCATTACAATTATGTGGGCGATTCGATTCTCGGCTGCGGGGCGCATATGGGGGCGGGAAGCATTACCTCTAACGTGAAGTCCGATAAGACGCTGGTGACAGTAAAAGACGGCGGGGAACAGATCGCTACGGGATTAAAGAAATTTGGCGCGATGCTCGGCGACCATGTGGAAGTGGGGTGCAACAGTGTGCTGAATCCCGGAACCGTCGTGGGACGCGATTCCCGGATCTATCCGCTTTCCTGCGTGCGCGGCGTAGTAAAAGCGAACAGCATTTACAAAAGACAGGGAGAAGTTGTCGCCAGACAATGACGCCTGTCGCTATTTCACAAGCGTATTCAGCCAGATACCGGATTTTACCATCCGGTATCCGATCAGGCACTTTAAAATCTCCGAAAGCTGTATCAGAAAATAGACCAGCACGATGGGAAGGCCGGTAAAGTGGCACAGGCAGTAAGCCATCGGCACATTTACCACCCACACATAGACGCTGTCGAATAAAAAAGTGATCAGAGTCCGGCCGCCGCAGCGCAGCGTAAAGTAAGAGGCGTTGGTATAGGCGGGAAGCGGCATCAGCAGGGCTGTGATCAGAATAAAGCTGGCGGCAAGCCGCCGTACCGAATCGGCGGTATTATAGAAATTCGGAAAGACCAGTCCGAACGCCGCCATCGCAATACCGGCGGCAATGCTGCACAATACGGAAAAAACAGTCATATGATGCGCGGCTTCCTTTGCCGCGTCTGTTTTTTGCGCGCCCAGATACTGTCCCGCAATGATCGCAACCGTACTTCCCATGGCAATAAAGATGACATTAAAAATATTGGACAGCGTGCTGCTGATATTCATGGCGGCCACCACGTCGATCCCGCGGGTGGAATAGCATTGCAGCAGCATCGCCATACCGCCCGCCCACAGGGTCTCGTTTAATAAAAGGGGCGTCCCTTTCAGCAGCATATCTTTGGTAAGTCCGGCGGGGATGCGAAAAGAACGGTACAGTCCCGCCGCGTAAGCATTCTGCGTTTTGCGGCTGTGCGTCCAGGCCATGACAAAAAAACATTCCGCAAAGCGGGAAACCACCGTGGCAATTGCCGCGCCCTTTACGCCCATTGCGGGCAGTCCGAAATGCCCGAAAATCAGCACATAATTCAGGCAAAGATTGACCAGTACGGCAAGAATCCCCGCCGCCATGGGAACGACCGTTTCGCCCGTTTCGCGTAAGGTAGAGGAGTACACGTTGGCTGCGGCGAACGGAATCAGCCCCGCCAGCATGACGGACAGATATTCGCGCCCGTACCGCATTGCCTGCGCGGTAACGGAGCCGCGCGCCTGTCCGTTCAGATAAAGCCCGATCAGGGCGGGACCCGCAAACACAAAAATCAGGATCGCCGCGGCGGAGATGGCGGCGCTGATCCAGAGCTTAAAACGCACCGTATAGCGCAGGCCGTCGGTATCGCCCTTTCCGACAAACTGCGCGGTAAAAATACCGGCGCCGGAAACGCCGCCAAACAGGCAGAGGTTGTAGACAAAGATCAGTTGATTGACGATGGACACGCTGGACATCTGCAGGGTGCCGATCTGTCCCACCATAATATTATCTAACATCGCCACAAAATTTGTGATGGCGTTCTGAATCATAATCGGAACGGCCACGGCGAGCATGGAACGATAAAACTGCCGC
This sequence comes from uncultured Marvinbryantia sp., assembly GCA_947624335.1. Classification (GTDB taxonomy): domain Bacteria; phylum Bacillota; class Clostridia; order Lachnospirales; family Lachnospiraceae; genus Marvinbryantia. The sequence goes on along the minus strand of CANQJX010000037.1, from coordinate 6,768 downwards.
GTGCCGAAAAATCTTCTTATTCGCTTCATCCTTGTTCTCCCATTCGATGAAAAATAAGCGGGGAATGTACAAAACAGTGTATCACAGGCAAAGCCGGACGGCAAGGAAAAACTGATACAATAAGTGTTGAAAATGGGGATGATTTGTGATAAAATGCTTCTGTGTTCCGAAGACGCACAGGGGGATGAAAAAATACTATTGACATTTTGCAAAAAGTAAAGTAGTATAAGAGCAGAAACGAACATGCGTTCGCATTAAGGAGAGAATAAGATGATAAAAGACGAAAAAATGAAGGCGCTGGACGCGGCGCTTTCCCAGATTGAAAAGCAGTTCGGCAAAGGCTCCGTAATGAAGCTGGGGGATTCCGGAAAAAATCTGAATGTGGAGACGATCCCGACGGGTTCTTTAAGCCTGGATATCGCGCTTGGGCTTGGCGGCATCCCGAAAGGAAGGATTGTGGAGATTTACGGCCCCGAATCCAGCGGAAAAACAACCGTGGCGCTGCACATGGTAGCGGAAGTGCAAAAGAGAGGCGGCGTAGCCGGCTTTATCGATGCGGAACATGCGCTGGATCCGGCGTATGCGCAGAAGATCGGCGTAGATATTGACAACCTGTATATTTCCCAGCCGGATAACGGCGAGCAGGCGATGGAGATTACGGAGACGCTGGTGCGTTCGGGCGCGGTGGACATTATTATTGTGGACTCCGTGGCGGCGTTGGTTCCCAAGGCGGAGATCGACGGAGATATGGGCGATTCCCATGTGGGACTGCAGGCGAGGCTGATGTCGCAGGCGCTGCGCAAATTAACGGCGGTTATCAGCAAATCAAACTGCGTGGTTATCTTTATCAACCAGTTGCGTGAAAAGATCGGCGTGATGTTCGGCAACCCGGAAACGACCACGGGCGGCCGCGCTTTAAAGTTTTATTCTTCCATCCGTCTGGACGTCAGAAGGGTAGAGACGCTCAAACAGGCGGGAGAAGTGATCGGCAATCACACAAGGATCAAGGTTGTAAAAAATAAGATTGCGCCGCCTTTTAAGGAAGCGGAATTTGATATCATGTTCGGCGAGGGCATTTCCAGAGAAGGCGATATTATCGATCTGGCCGCGAATTTGGGCATTGTAAACAAAAGCGGCGCATGGTACGCGTACAATGACGCCAAGATCGGGCAGGGACGCGAAAACACAAAATTGTATCTGAAAGAACATCCGGAGGTAATGGATGAGATCGAGCGGAAGGTGCGCGAACATTACGGGCTTTCGGACGCTCAGAAACCGGCGGCGTCCGGGACGGAAAAGGACGGAGAGTAATCTTTTATGGCATATGATCTGGAAAAGCGCGCAAAGCTGCGGTGCATGCACCTTCTGGAACGCAGGGATTATACGGAAAAACAGCTCCGCGATAAGCTGCGGATGGGAAAGACGGAGTATCCGCAGGAGGCAATCGACAGCGCGCTTGCCTATGTAAAAAGCTATCATTATGTGGACGACGGACGTTATGCCGCGCAATATGTGGCGTGTATGCGAACCAAAAAGAGCCGCCGCCAGATTGAGCAGGAACTGTACCGGCGCGGCATAACGCGCGCGCTCGTTGAGGACGCTTTCGCGCAGTCGGAACAGGTGCCGGAAGAAGAGCTGATCCGCACCTGGCTGCAGAAACGCCATTTTGATGCGGAAACGGCGGATCTCAAAGAGAAACAGCGCATGTATGCGTTTCTCGCGCGAAAAGGCTTTTCCGGATCGAATATTTCAAAGGCGTTACGAACAGAATACGAATAGAGAGGCAGCCCATTCCAAGTTGACTTTTTGCTTGGAATGGGCGTATAATTTACGCGGATGTCTCGCTTTGTCCTGGTATCACGCATATTTTGGAAGGAAAACGCCATGCTTTTTAAAACAAAGGAGAACCGTTCCTGGTATCTTTCTTTTACGGTATGTTTTTTGATCGCGCTGTCGGCGGTTCTTGTTTATTTTTTTATCTATGGCAAATCACTGGTCTGGGACTGCGACGGGGTTTACCAGCATTTTAACGCCTTTGTTTATTATGGAAAATATCTGCGGTCCGTGTTTGCCGGCCTGTGGAAGAACCATACGCTGTCGCTTCCCATGTGGGATATGAGCATCGGTTACGGGGCGGATATTCTTACCACTTTAAGTTACTATGGGATCGGGGATCCCCTTGCGCTTACTTCGGCGCTTGTTCCGCCGCAGTATGCGGAATATCTCTACGCCGCGCTTGCGGTTCTGCGTCTGTATCTTTCGGGAATCTTCTTCTTGTTTTACTGCCGTTTCCACAACAATGAGAAAAGAGCGTCGGTGCTGGGCGCGCTGACTTACTGCTTTTCGGGGTTTGCCCTGTTTGCGTTTGCGCGCCATCCGGCTTTCATCAATCCGATGCTGTATTTTCCGCTGCTTTTGATCGGTATTGACCGGATTTTTCAGAAAAAAACGCCGTGGCTTTTTATCTGGATGACGGCGATCAGCGCGATCAGCAATTTTTATTTTTTCTATATGAGCTGCGTGTTAATGTTTGTCTACGCCGTGATCCGCTACATCCGGCTGTTTAGGAGAATCCGCGCGCGGGAACTGGCGCGCTGGTTTTTTACATTTGTCGGATACTTTGCGGTCGGCGTCGGAATCGCGTCGGTTACCTTGCTGCCCTGTGCGATGTATGTGTTAAGGACAGAGCGCATGTCTGCGGACAACGCGGTTGCGTTGCATTATTCCCTGAGCCATTATCTTTCTCTGTTCGGAGATTTTTTCCGCGTATCTTATGTGACGGAGCAAAGCAAGACGTATACGATACTGGGCATGGTGCCGCTGGTGCTGATAGCGGTATTTGTGCTGCTGATCAAACGCAGGCAGTACCGCCAACTGAAAGCGGGACTTCTGGCGCTTACCGTATTTTTCCTGACGCCGTTTTTCGGACATGTGTTAAACGGATTTTCTTATGTTTCCAACCGCTGGGTATGGGGCTATCTTATGCTCCTGTCTTATATATTGGTAAAAATGTATCCGCAGATGTTTCGCTTATCCGGGAAAGAAAAAGCGGCGGTTTTTGCGCTTAGCGTTCTTTACGCGGGGATTACCTGGTTTACGCCGGAACACGGGGGCGGGCATGTGCCGCTGGTTTTGGCCATGCTGCTGATACTGTGCGCGGCAATTGCGGCGGACCATATTTCGCCGGTGCGAAAAATGCTGCCTGTTTTTTTCTACTGCATGACGTTTGCGGGAATTGCGCTGAACGCGTGGGATCTGTATGCGCCGGGAAGAACGAATTATATAGAAGAATTTCGGAGCAAGGGCGCGCCTTACCGGATGCTCACGACGAACAGCGAGATGTATCCGGTGAAGGAACTGCAGGATACGTCCGGCTTTTACCGCTATGATCAATACGGCGTGGTGGCGCACGAAAATACGGCAATGCAGAACCGGCTTTACGGAACGGATTTTTATTTTAGCGTATCAAACGGAAATATCAGCCGTTTTTTTGAGGATCTGTATCTTTACGCGGTGTGCGACCGCATGTATGACAATTTGGACGGGCGCTCCATCCTGGAGCGGCTCGCGTCTGTGCGCTACTTTGCGCTCAAAGAGACAAAAGGCGCCGGCTGTGTTCCTTATGCCTTTGACCAAAAGGTTGGCGGGAACGGGAAATTTACCGTGTATAAAAGTGAAGAAACACTGCCTTTCGGCTATACCTACGACAGTGTGATCACGCAGGAGCAGTTTGAGACTCTGCCGGTTGAAAAACGGCAGCAGGCGCTCCTGCAGGGCGCGCTTGTCGAGCAGGAGAGCAGTCTGCCGGAAACGGAACCTGACTTTACGGATGTGCGTCCGGCGGTGCAGATTGTGCCGGGAGAAAACGTAACCGTAGACGGGAATCGCTTTACGGTATCGCGCAAGGGCGCGTCGGTCGGACTCCGCTTTTCGGGCGTTGCGGATAGCGAGACCTATCTGGTGGCAAAGAACATGTATTACGAAGGAAAGAAAAAAAGTACTTCGCTGCATATTTCGATGGGCGATGTGTCGAAAAAATATAATTTTTATACGGCAAAGCATAATTTTTACAGCGGCCAGGATGATTTCCTGTACAATATGGGATTTTCTGAGCAGCCGGCCACAGCCGTGACCGTAAGTTTTTCGGCGGCGGGCGAATATAGCTTCGACGAGTTTTACATTGTCTGCCAGCCGGTCCAAAAGCTGAACGCCCAGACCGCGCTTTTGCGGGAGGAGACGCTTGCTAAGACGGAATTTTCCGATAATAAAATCACCGGGAACATCCGTCTTAGCAAACCCAAAATGCTGGTGCTTTCCATGGCGTACAGCGACGGGTGGAGCGCGCGCGTGGACGGGGAAATCCAACCGATCCGGCGCGTAAACAGAATGTACCCCGGCCTTGAATTAACGGCGGGAGAGCACGAGATCGAACTGACTTACCGGACGCCTTATCTGCGGGAAGGGCAGATTCTTTTTGCGCTGTCTCTGATCGTTTTCGGGATTCTTGTGCTGCGAACAAGGAAACAGCGCCGGCAGTGACGGCATGCTTTCCGCCGTATATTACTTGACAGAAAGAAAAAAAGAGTATAAAATTGAAGTGTTGCATGTACAATGACAACTAAATAATGATTGAAGGAGGTGCTCCTGTGGATGCAGTAACGATTGTTATCTGCGTCGTGGTCGCCTTGCTTGCAGCAGCTATTAGTTGGTTTGCCGCGATCGCCTATCGTAAAAATGTTACGGAAAAAACGATCGGCAACGCGCAAGAAAAAGCCAGAAATATAATAGATGATGCATTGAAAGTTGCAGAGACGAAGAAGCGCGAAGCGCTGCTCGAAGCGAAGGAAGAGTCCATGAACCGCAAGAATGAACTCGACCGGGAAATCAAAGAGCGTAGGGCAGAGCTGCAGAAGTATGAACGCCGCGTATTATCCAAGGAAGAAATGCTGGATAAAAAGTCGGATGCACTGGAAAAACGCGAGAGCCACCTGACAAGCAGAGAAGAAGAGTTAAAGAAAAAGAGCGTAGAGATCGAACAGGTCCACAATCAAAAAGTGCAGGAACTGGAGCGAATTTCAGGGTTAACCTCCGAACAGGCAAAAGACTATCTGTTGAAAACTGTTGAAGATGAAGTAAAAAGCGATACTGCCAGACTTTATAAGGAACTGGAGAGTAAAGCAAAAGAAGACGCAGGAAAAAAGGCAAAAGAGTATGTGGCGACTGCGATCCAGCGTTGTGCCGCTGACCATGTAGCAGAAACCACGATTTCCGTTGTGCAGCTTCCCAGCGACGAGATGAAGGGACGCATTATTGGCCGTGAGGGCCGTAATATCCGTACCCTGGAGACAATGACGGGCGTTGACCTGATCATTGACGATACGCCGGAAGCAGTGATCCTTTCCAGCTTTGACCCCATCCGCAGAGAGGTTGCAAGGATCGCACTGGAAAAACTGATTGTGGACGGACGCATTCATCCGGCCAGAATCGAAGAGATGGTAGAGAAGGCACAAAAAGAAGTAGAAACAATGATTCGCGAAGAAGGCGAAGCAGCAGCTTTAGAGGTAGGAGTACATGGAATCCACCCCGAACTGATACGGCTGCTGGGAAGGATGAAATTCCGTACCAGCTATGGACAAAACGCGCTGAAACATTCCATCGAGGTTGCGCAGTTGTCCGGCCTGTTGGCAGGGGAAATCGGCTTGGACATCCGTTTGGCGAAACGAGCCGGTTTATTGCATGACATTGGCAAGTCCATCGACCACGAAATGGATGGTTCCCATATTCAGATCGGCGCCGATCTCTGTAAGAAATACAAAGAGTCGGCTACCGTTATCAATGCGGTGGAATCCCATCACGGCGATGTAGAACCAGAGACCTTAATTGCATGTATTGTACAGGCGGCAGACACAATTTCGGCTGCGCGCCCGGGTGCAAGAAGAGAAACACTGGAAACATATACCAACAGATTAAAACAGTTAGAAGATATATCAAACAGCTTTAAGGGCGTTGATAAATCGTTTGCTATTCAGGCAGGCAGAGAGATTCGCATTATGGTTGTGCCGGAGAAAGTCAGTGACGCAGACATGGTGCTGCTGGCGCGGGATATTTCCAAGCAGATAGAAGCAGAGCTGGAATATCCGGGACAGATCAAAGTCAGCGTGATCCGGGAATCACGCGCAGTAGATTACGCGAAATAAAGAAGTACGACAAACCCCGAATACCGGGAAACAAACCGGTATCCGGGGTTTTTGCATACATCGGTTAAAGATCTTCGCCGTTTGAAGCGATTACTTTCTGGTACCAGTAAAAAGAATCTTTCCGTTCGCGGCTGTAATCTCCGCTTCCGTCGTCAAATTTGTTTACATAGATAAAACCGTACCGCTTTGCCATTTCGCCGGTGGAAGCGCTGACCAGATCGATGCAGCCCCAGGGAGTATAGCCGATCAGGTCGACGCCGTCTTTGACGGCTTCTTTCATCTGCTCGATATGGCGGCGCAGATAATCAATGCGGTAGTTGTCGTGGATTTTGCCGTCGGCGTCTTTTTGGTCGTACGCGCCCAGCCCGTTTTCCACCACCATCATCGGCAGACCGTAGCGGGCGTAGATTTCATTTAAGGTATAGCGCAGTCCGACGGGATCGATCTGCCAGCCCCAGTCGGAGGAAGGAAGATACGGGTTGCGAAAGCCGGTGATGATATTGCCCTCGCTTGCGACGGCGTCCTCGTGCGTGCTGACGCAGTTGCTCATATAGTACGAAAACGTATAAAG
>CANQJX010000036.1 GCA_947624335.1 uncultured Marvinbryantia sp. | reverse complement strand
TCCGCCGTTCTGCCGGAGATGATGGTGCATGAGGGCCCGGCAAGAGTTTTTGACTGCGAAGAAGACGCGATTGCGGCGATCAAGGGCGGCAAAATCGTCGCCGGCGATGTGGTGGTGATCCGCTATGAGGGCCCCAAAGGCGGCCCCGGCATGCGCGAGATGCTCAATCCTACCTCCGCGATTGCGGGCATGGGACTGGGATCCTCCGTCGCCCTGATCACAGACGGACGTTTCAGCGGCGCGTCCAGAGGCGCGTCCATCGGGCACGTTTCCCCGGAAGCGGCGGTAGGCGGTCCGATTGCGTTTGTGGAGGAAGGCGATATCATCCGGATCAACATTCCGGAAAACAGGCTGGATTTTGTGATTTCCGATGAAGAACTGGCGGCGCGCAAGGCAAAATGGCAGCCGCGCGAGCCGAAGGTAACCACCGGCTATCTGGCGCGCTACGCTAAAATGGTGACGTCCGGAAACCGCGGAGCGATTCTGGAACTGTAGAGAAAACGGAAACGAGGTAGATAGAATGAAATTAAACGGCTCAGAGATTTTGATTGAGTGTCTGAAAGAACAGGGCGTAGATACTGTGTTTGGCTATCCGGGCGGCGCCATTCTCAATATCTATGACGAATTATATAAGCACAGCGGCGAGATCCGCCATATTTTAACTTCCCATGAGCAGGGCGCAAGCCATGCGGCGGACGGCTATGCGCGCGCTACGGGAAAGGTGGGCGTCTGTCTTGCCACCTCCGGACCGGGCGCGACAAATCTTGTCACCGGTATCGCGACGGCATACATGGATTCCGTTCCGATTGTAGCGATTACCGCGAATGTGGGCGTTTCCCTGCTTGGAAAAGACAGCTTTCAGGAAATTGATATCGCCGGTGTGACCATGCCGATCACAAAACATAATTACATCGTAAAAGATGTGACGAAACTGGCGTCCGTTGTACGCGACGCTTTCCGCATCGCAAAGGAGGGAAGGCCGGGCCCGGTGCTGATCGATATTCCAAAAGACGTGACGGCGGCGGTGACCGATTATAAAAAAGAAAAGCCGGAGGAGATTGAACGCAGTACGGATTATATCCGCGAAGCAGACCTGCAGGAAGCGGTGCGGCTGATCAACCACTGTAAGCGCCCGTTTGTCCTTGTGGGCGGCGGCGCCGTGATTTCCGACGCGCAGAAGGAATTAAAAGAGTTTGTGGACAAGGTACACGCTCCGGTTGGCGATTCCCTGATGGGAAAAGGCGCGTTTGACGGCAGGGACGCGCGCTACACCGGTATGGTAGGCATGCACGGGACAAAGGCGTCTAATCTGGGAATTACGCAGTGCGACCTGCTGATCGTACTTGGCGCGCGCTTCAGCGACCGGGTGGTGGGCAATGCCAAACGGTTTGCGCGCAGAGCGAAAATTTTGCATATTGATGTCGATCCGGCGGAAATTAACAAAAATATTATGGTGGACTGCAGCATTCAGGGCGATGTGCGCGAAGTTCTGCGCCGTTTAAATCCGCTGATCGAGGACCATAATCATGACGAGTGGATCCGGTCGGTGGAGGATTTAAAAAAGAAGCATCCGCTCAAATACGATCCGAACGGGCTTACCGGCCCTGCGGTTGTGGAAGAAATTTACAAGGTGACCCGCGGCGACGCGCTGATTGTTACGGATGTGGGACAGCATCAGATGTGGGCGGCGCAGTATTATTTATATAAAGAACCGCATACACTGTTGACATCGGGCGGACTGGGCACAATGGGATATGGCCTGGGCGCGTCCATCGGGGCGAAAATCGGACGCCCGGATAAGACGGTCTTTAACATTGCGGGAGACGGATGCTTCCGCATGAATATGAATGAGCTTGCAACGGCGGCGCGCTATCATATCCCCATTATTGAAGTGGTGATTAACAACCATGTGCTGGGAATGGTGAGGCAGTGGCAGACGCTGTTTTATGACGAACGCTATTCCGCCACCGTTTTAAATGACAACGTCGATTTTGTAAAAGTGGCGGAGGCATTGGGCGCGGCCGGTATGCGCGTAACAAAGAAGGAAGAACTGCGCCCGGCGCTGGAAAAAGCGATTGCCCTGGGACGTCCGGTGCTGATCGACTGCCAGATTGATCAGGACGACAAGGTATTTCCGATGGTTCCGGCGGGCGCGCCGATTGAAGAAGCGTTTGATCAGGATGATATCTGATTTTGAGGAGGAAGATTATGAAAAGAGTTTACAATTTTTCTGCCGGGCCGGCGGTTTTACCGGAAGAAGTACTCAAAGAAGCCGCAGATGAGATGCTCGACTATCAGGGCAGCGGGATGTCGGTGATGGAAATGAGCCACCGCGGGCAGATTTTTGACCGGATCATAAAGGAAGCGGAAAGAGATCTAAGAGATCTGATGAACATACCGGACAATTATAAGGTGCTGTTTTTGCAGGGCGGCGCATCCCTGCAGTTTGCCATGATCCCCATGAATCTGATGAAAAATAAAGTGGCGGATTATATTGTCACCGGCCAATGGGCCAAAAAGGCGTGGCAGGAAGCGAAAAAATACGGAACGGCCAATAAAATCGCGTCTTCCGAAGACCAGACCTTTTCCTATATTCCGGACTGCTCGGATCTTCCGATCAGCGAGGATGCCGATTATGTCTATATCTGCCAGAATAATACGATTTACGGCACCAAATACCGGGAACTTCCGAATACAAAGGGGAAAACTCTGGTCGCGGACGTTTCTTCCTGCTTTTTGTCCGAACCGGTAGACGTCAGCAAATACGGCGTCATTTACGGCGGCGTGCAGAAAAACATCGGCCCGGCGGGCGTTGTGATCGTGATTATCCGCGAAGATCTGATTACCGAAGACGTGCTGCCCGGAACGCCGACCATGCTGACTTACAAAACGCACGCGGACGCCGATTCTCTGTACAATACGCCGAACAGCTACGGAATCTATATCTGCGGCAAAGTCTTCCGGTGGCTGAAAAAGATGGGCGGCCTGGAGGAAATGAAAAAGCGCAACGAAAAGAAAGCCGCGATCCTCTACGATTATCTGGATCAGAGCCGCCTTTTCCACGGAACGGTGGAAAAGAAGGACCGCTCCATTATGAACGTTACGTTTGTAACCGGGAATCCCGATCTGGACGCGAAATTTGTAAAAGAGGCGAAAGCCGCCGGACTTGAGAACCTGAAAGGGCATCGGACGGTAGGCGGCATGCGCGCAAGCATTTATAACGCCATGCCGGTTGAAGGCGTGGAAGCGCTGGTTGCTTTTATGAAGAAATTTGAGGAGGAAAACCTGTAATGTATCAGTATCACTGTCTCAACGCTATATCGAAAGTAGGACTGGAAGGCTTTACGGGCCAATATGTGCAGACGGATAATCTGAAGGATGCGGACGCGGTTCTGGTACGAAGCGCCGCCATGCATGATCTGGAACTGCCGGATCGTCTGGAGGCGATTGCGCGCGCAGGCGCGGGCGTAAATAACATTCCGCTCAGCAAATGCGCGGATAAGGGAATTGTCGTATTTAATACGCCGGGGGCGAATGCGAACGGCGTAAAGGAAGCGGTGATTGCAGGGCTTCTTCTTGCTTCGCGCGATATTGTGGGCGGCATCAACTGGGTGCAGTCGGAGCGTCAGAACGATCTGATCGCCAAAGACGCGGAAAAAGAGAAAAAGCAGTTTGCGGGAAATGAGATCAGCGGCAAGCGGCTGGGTATCATTGGGCTTGGCGCGATCGGCGTCCTGGTGGCAAACGCGGCCGCCCGCCTGGGTATGGAGGTATACGGCTACGACCCGTACATTTCGGTAGACGCAGCGTGGAATTTGTCGCGCGATATCCGCCATATTAAAGAAGTAGAGGAAATTTATCGGGAATGCGATTATATTACCATTCATGTGCCGCTGATGGACAGTACGCGCAAGATGATCGACCGCGCGGCGATCGACAAAATGAAAGACGGCGTGGTGCTGCTGAATTATGCGCGCGACGTTCTGGTGGACGAAGAAGCGGTGGTTGACGCCCTGCGCGCGGGGAAAATCAAACGCTATGTAAGCGATTTTCCCAATCCCACAACGGCGGGCGAGCGGGGCTGTATCGTTACGCCGCATCTGGGGGCATCCACAGCAGAATCCGAGGACAACTGCGCAATGATGGCGGTCAAAGAACTGATCGATTATCTGGAACACGGGAACATTCACCATTCCGTTAACTACCCGGACTGCGACATGGGTATCTGCGACACGGTATGCCGGGTGGCGATCAATCATAAGAATATTAAAAATATGATCGGGCAGTTTGCTTCCGTATTGGGGGAAGCGGACATGAACATCGCGCATATGGCGAATCAGAGCAAGGGAGAGTATGCCTATTCTCTGTTCGACCTTGATACGGCGATCCGGCCGGACATTATTGAGCGGATTAAAAAGATCGACGGGGTATTGCGGGTACGCGTCCTCAAATAACAGAATCGGGAGAACTTTATGCGTTCTTGGCAAAAACAGATAAAAAAATATATCCGCAGGGGAAAACGGATCTTAAATGTCAAAAAGATCGGTTCCTCCGTGGCGGAACATCAAAACGAGTATGCCATTTTGATGCGGGCGGTAAAAAACGGCCTGCTGCATGGTCTGCCGCGAAAGGGGAAATAACATGGCACAGATAAAACCGTTTCGGGGCATCTGCCCGCGCGGGGATCTTGCGGCGAGGATCGCGGCTCTGCCTTACGATGTGTACAGCCGCGCAGAAGCGAAAGCGGAAACCGTGCGCGAGCCTTTCAGCTTTCTTCGCATTGACCGCGCGGAGACGCAGTTTGCGGAAGATACGGATATGTATGCGCCGCAGGTCTATCAAAAAGCGCACGACCTGTTATGGGAAATGGTTGACAACGGCAGTTTCCGCAAAGAAGAAAAGCCGTGCTATTATATTTATGAACTGACGATGGACGGCCGTGCGCAGACGGGCCTGGTTGCCTGCGCGGCCGTGGACGATTATCTGGACGGAACCATCGCAAGGCATGAGAACACGCGGGCGGACAAAGAAGAAGACCGCATCCGCCATGTGGATGCGTGCGACGCGCAGACGGGCCCGATTTTTCTGGCGTACCGCAGGCAGGACGCCCTGCGCGCGATACTGGAGCGGCAAAAAGAGGCGGATCCGATCTTTGATTTCGTATCTGAAGGCGGGATCGGACACCGGGGCTGGCGGATCGCGGACGACGCTGTGATCGCAGCGATCACCGAAATTTTTAAGGAAATTCCGAGAATCTACATAGCGGACGGGCATCACCGCGCCGCATCCGCTGTGAAAGTGTCCTTAAAACGCCGCAAAGAGGCGTCCGGAAACGGCCCGTACGAATTTGACAGCTTTTTGTGCGTGCTGTTTGCACAGGACGAGCTTTTGATTATGGATTACAACCGGATCGTGTCGGATTTGAACGGAAATACCGTCGCTCAGTTTTTAGAGAAAACGGCGGAAAAATGTACGATCCGGGAAAACTTGGTCAGCGCGCATACCTGCGAGGGCGGCGTCTGCCGGATAACGCAGGCGCCCGCGCCCTGGAAACCGCGGAAAAAGGGACAGATCGGGATGTATCTTGCCGGAAAATGGTATGAGCTGAATTTTAAAGAGCAATTCTGCACAGACGATCCGGTGGGGGGACTGGATGTTTCTGTTTTGCAGAACGAAATACTGGAACCGGTTCTTGGGATCCGCGATCCGAAAACAGATGGAAGAATCGCTTTCGTAGGGGGAATCCGGGGGCTTTCGGAACTGCAGGATCGTGTGGACGCAAACGGAGGCGTTGCGTTCGCCATGTATCCGACTTCTATGGAAGAATTATTCCGCGTGGCGGACGCGGGGCTGCTGATGCCGCCCAAATCCACATGGTTTGAGCCGAAATTGCGCAGCGGATTATTTATACATGAACTAAAATAATATTTCCAGGAGGTATCTTATGGCGGAAGATAAACTGTATGATTTAATGGACTGGGCGCAGATTGAAGCCCTTGCTTACTCGGAAGAAGACAATCCGCACGCCGTCCTCGGCCCTCATCTGACGGACGACGGCGTGCTGATCCAGGCGTTTATGCCCACGGCGGACCGTGTGATCGTGCAGATTACGGGCAAAAAAGAATCTTATGAGATGACGATGGAGGATGAGTCGGGCTTCTTTGCGGTGCTGATCCCCGGAAACAAGATTCCGAAATATACGCTGTACGTTATTTTTGATAACGGGACTTCCATCGAGTATATCGACCCGTATGCGTTTGAACCGGTTCTGACGCCGCAGGAAACAGCAAAGTTTAACGCCGGTATCTGCTATGATATTTATGAGAAACTGGGAGCGCATCCGATGACGGTGCAGGGAGTGCGGGGCGTATACTTTGCCGTATGGGCGCCGAACGCCGTCCGCGTCAGCGTAGTGGGAGACTTCGACCTGTGGGACGGAAGAAGACTGCCGATGCGCCGCCTTTGGGACAGCGGCATATTTGAACTGTTTGTTCCGGAGATTGCGGAAGGAGAAGTTTACAAATACGAGATCAAAGCAAAGGGCGGCCTGACCTATCTGAAGGCCGATCCGTATGCAAACGCGGCGGAACTGCGGCCGAATACCGCCTCTGTGATCACAGATCTGACAAAGTTCCATTGGACGGACGAGGCGTGGATGAAGCAGCGCAAAACAACCGACACCAAGAAAAATCCCATGGCCATTTACGAGATGCACCTTGGCTCCTGGAAAAAGCCGGAAGACAGGGAATTTTATAATTACCGCGAACTGGCGCCGATGATTGCGGAATATGTGAAGGAAATGGGCTACACGCATATCGAACTGCTGCCGGTAATGGAGCATCCGCTCGACGCGTCCTGGGGTTATCAGGTGACCGGATATTATGCGCCGACGGCGCGTTATGGAACGCCGGAAGATTTTATGTATTTTATGAACTACATGCATGAGGCCGGGATCGGCGTAATCCTCGACTGGGTGCCCGCGCATTTTCCGCGCGATACGTTTGGCCTGTCCGGTTTTGACGGAACCTGCCTGTACGAACATCTGGACCCGCGGCAGGGGAGCCATCCCCACTGGGGGACCCTGATTTACAACTATGGAAGGCCGGAGGTAAAAAATTTCCTGATCGCCAACGCTATCTTCTGGGCAGATAAATACCATGCGGACGGTATCCGCATGGATGCGGTCGCCTCGATGCTGTATCTGGATTACGGCAAAAACGACGGCGAATGGGTTGCCAATATGTATGGCGGCAACGAAAATCTGGAGGCGGTGGAGTTTTTAAAGCACCTGAATTCCGTCTTTAAAAAACGCGGCGACGGCGCGCTCCTGATTGCGGAGGAGTCTACGGCGTGGCCGAAGATTACGGGCGATCTGGACGACGGCGGCCTGGGATTCGACTATAAATGGAATATGGGCTGGATGAACGATTTTATCGGCTATATGTCTCTGGATCCCGTGTACCGCGCGGGCAATCACGGAGGATTGACCTTCAGCATGATCTATGCGTACAGCGAGGACTTTATCCTTACCTTATCCCACGACGAGGTAGTGCATGGAAAGTGTTCGCTGATCAATAAAATGCCGGGAGAACAGCCGCAGAAATTCGCAAATCTGCGCGCGGCATACGGCTATATGATGGCGCATCCGGGTAAAAAACTGCTCTTTATGGGACAGGAATTTGCCCAGTACAGGGAGTGGAACGAAGCGTCCGGGCTGGAGTGGGGCGATCTGGAAAATGAACAGAACCGGCAGATGCAGGCATATTACAAAGCGCTGCTTGCGTTTTACCGCTCGCATCCGGCACTCTATCAGAAGGATTATGAAGCGGAAGGTTTTGCGTGGATCAATTCGATTTCCGCAAATGAAAATATGCTGGTGTTTACCAGAAACACAGAGAAAAAAGAAGAAATGCTGCTGGTTGTATGTAATTTCTCGCCGCTTGTGTACGAAAACCACAAGATCGGGGTTCCCTATCCGGGCAAATACAAAGAGATCTTTAACAGCGACCGCGTTGAGTTCGGCGGCGAGGGCAACGTAAATCCGCGCGTCAAACAGTCCAAAAAGGATGAATGCGACGACAGGGAAGATTCCATTACGGTCAAAGTGCCTCCAATGGGAATCAGTATTTTTTCTTACAGCAAAGCGGAACCGAAAGCGGCGTCCAACAAGGCGGCAAAAAGCAGAAAGCGCGCGCCGTTAAAGAAAACTTCCGGGAAAAGTTCTCTGAAAGAAGAATTGATTCAAAAAATGGAGAAAGAGAAATGAGCGAAGAATACACGCATACGCACGACGGACATACGCATACGCACGGCGGCCATACGCACACGCATGGAAGCCATACGCACACGCACGATCCCGAACAGGTAAAATCCGTACTCAACCGGATTTCGCGCGCAATCGGGCATCTGGAATCGATTAAGCATATGGTGGAAGACGGGAGAGACTGCAGCGAAGTACTGATCCAGCTTTCCGCCGTAAAGGCGGCGATCAACAATACCGGAAAGGTTATATTGCAGGATCATATCCAGCACTGCCTGGTGGACGCGGTAGAGACCGGAGATCTGGAAACGATCGAAGAATTAAACCGTGCGATCGACCGGTTTATAAAATAAAAAAAGCTCCCGGCCGGATTCGAACCGGCGACCTACGCATTACGAATGCGTCGCTCTACCAGCTGAGCCACGGAAGCTTATGTGTCAACCACACATCGGTTATTATATACAATTTCAGAAAAATTTGCAACCCCTAAAATAAACCTTTTTTATCGGAGACGGAGGAGAAAAAGATGGAAAGAGTTCGGACACGCTTTGCGCCAAGTCCTACCGGAAGAATGCATGTGGGAAATCTGCGCACGGCGCTGTATGCGTATTTGATTGCGAAGCATGAAGGCGGCGACTTTTTGCTGCGTATTGAGGATACGGATCAGGAACGTTTTGTGGAAGGCGCTCTGGAGATTATCTACCGCACGCTGGAGCACGCGGGGCTAAAGCACGACGAAGGGCCGGATCTTGACGGAGGATACGGTCCCTATGTGCAGAGCGAACGCCAGAAACAGGGCATTTATATGGAGTACGCAAAGAAGCTGGTCGAAAAAGGAGAAGCGTATTATTGCTTTTGCAAAAAGGAACGTCTGGATTCGCTTAAACAGGTGGTCGCCGGCAAAGAAATATCCATTTATGATAAGCACTGCCTGCATTTATCCAAAGAAGAGATCCGTGAAAAACTGGATGCCGGCGTGCCCTATGTGATCCGCCAGAATGTGCCGAACGAAGGGACGACAAAATTTGAGGATGATATATACGGCACAATCGAGGTGCCGAATGCGGAACTGGACGATATGATTCTGATAAAATCCGACGGCTTTCCCACATACAATTTTGCCAATGTAGTAGACGACCATCTGATGAAGATTTCTCATGTGGTACGCGGGAACGAATATCTCTCTTCCGCGCCGAAATACAACCGCCTTTATCAGGCGTTCGGATGGGAGGTGCCGGTATATGTCCACTGCCCGCTGATCACGGACGAGGAACATCATAAGCTGAGTAAGCGCAGCGGACATTCTTCTTACGAAGATCTGCTGGAACAGGGCTTTTTGCCGGAGGCGATTGTCAATTATGTGGCGCTTCTTGGCTGGTGCCCCACGGATAACCGCGAGATTTTTTCGCTGGAGGAACTGGTGGAGGCGTTTGACTACCACCATATGAGCAAATCCCCGGCCGTTTTTGATATTGTAAAGCTGAAATGGATGAACGGGGAATATATAAAAGCGATGGAGGACGACCGCTTTTATGAAATGGCGCTGCCGTATATCCGCAAGGCGATCTCGCGCGAACTGGATTTTAAAAAGATCGCGCAGATGGTAAAAACAAGGATTGAAATTCTGCCGGATATTCCGGAACTGATTGATTTCTTTGAGGCGGTGCCGGAATATGACAGCGGGATGTATACGCACAAGAAAATGAAAACGACGGAACAGTCCTCCCTGGAGGTGCTGCAGGAACTTCTTCCCGTGCTGGAACGACAGGAAGATTACGGCAACGACGCACTGTACGGGCTGCTGACAGAATTTGCAAAGGAGCGGGGCTATAAAAACGGCTATGTACTCTGGCCGATCCGCACGGCGCTGTCCGGCAAGCAGATGACGCCGGCCGGCGCGACGGAGATCATGGAGATTCTCGGCAAGGAGGAAACCATTGCGCGTTTGCGCGCCGCCGTGAAGAAACTGGAGAATTAATATGCCATTGTCAAAAGCGCAGACATCTGCGGTGACACACAAAGACGGTCCCGCTCTCGTTTTGGCGGGACCGGGATCCGGAAAGACCACGGTGATCACACATCGGGTCAAATATCTGACGGAGGAATGCGGCGTCGCGCCCATTCACATTCTGGTCGTCACATTCACAAAAGCGGCCGCGAAGCAGATGAAAGAACGTTTTCTTTCTCTGTGCCGCGCCGATCATACACAGGTCCGTTTCGGGACATTTCACTCTGTTTTTTATGAAATTCTAAAACATGCTTACCGGTTAAGCGCCGCAAATATCGCCGGGGAAAATGCGAGATACCGCATATTAAAAGAGGCTGCGGGCGCGTTTGTGTCCGCTTTGGCAAAGGAAGATGCGTTTTTGCAGAGCCTTGCGCAGGGAATCAGCATTGTAAAAAATGAGCGCATCCCGCCGGAATGCTATGACGCGGCGAATCTGCCGGGAGAACTGTTCCGGCAGATATTTTGGGAATATCAAAGACGCATGGCAAAGGCGCGCCTTCTGGATTATGACGACCTGATGACGGCCGCATGGGAACTGCTGAACGAAAGACAGGATATTTTTGAGGGCTGGCGGGCGCGCTTTCGCTATATTCTGGTAGATGAATTTCAGGATATCAACCGCCTGCAATATGATATAATTAAGCTTTTGGCGTCGCCTGCAAACAATCTTTTCGCGGTCGGGGACGACGATCAGTCTATTTATCGGTTCCGCGGGGCAAAGCCGGAGATGATGCTGCATTTTGCAGAGGAATACCCGGACGCTTTCCGGGTCAGTCTCGATATCAATTATCGATGTCCGGGCCATGTAATCGCGGCGGCCGGGCGTTTGATTGAGAAAAATACCGTGCGTTTTCCAAAAGCAATCGCGGGCATAAAAGGGGACAAAGAAGCGGTGGAGAAAGTGATCTTCCAGAATCCGCTGCAGGAGAGTTTAGGCGTGATCCGGCGCATCATCCGGCGAATCCGCGAGGGCGGGAGATACCGCGACATTGCCGTTTTATACCGCAGCAATTCCGATGCGTTTGTGCTTTCCCAAAAGCTTCTGGAGTATAACATTCCGTATTTTGCGCGGGATCATCTGCCCAATTTGTTTGAACACTGGATTGCGCAGCAGATAAAAGCGTATCTTCGCTTTGCCGCGGGA
>CANQJX010000035.1 GCA_947624335.1 uncultured Marvinbryantia sp. | reverse complement strand
AAACCCTGATATATCCGTATCGTTCCATATTGGTCTGCCTCCTTATATAAACGTTCTTTTATTATAAGCAGCAGACAGAAGAACAAACCGCAAACCTCCCGTCTCGAAATATTATGTACTTAAAATAAGTCCATACAGAACATAATATCACAAAATGTGCTTAAAATATACTTAAATCAAGTTTTAAAGGAGTAAAGATTGAAAATATAACTTTTCGATCAATAGAAAAACAATGAATAAAGACAAGCATTTAGGATTACGGATCGACTCTGAAACGCATGAGAAATTGAAGAACCTTGCCGAATATGACGGCAGATCGATCAACGGAGAGGTATTATACCTGATCCGTCAGGCGATCATGCAGCATGAAAAAGAACAGGGAAAATTATAACATATTCCCACTTTTATTACTTTAAGGACTGCAACAATATTGCTTACAGTCTTTTTCGTACTTTACCGTTAATACAATCCAAATATTTATTTTCATCCCATAGTGCTATATTACACTTATCTGTGTAAGAAGAGGAATACTTTATACCTGAAATATCCTTTCGCTTCTTTAATTTATCTAAAAACGCCAGAGGAATAATATATTCTGTTTCCTTATAATCTGGCGCAGTTAAATAACCTCGCAGTCCCATATACAATACTCTTATATTTACGTTATAAGATGTTTCAAATATTTTTAAAACTTTTTCATCAAATATTTCTTCTAATCCATATGCTACGGAATATGTAAAATCTACAATCCTTATTGGCCGGTCGATAGGGCATTCGGCAACCGATAAATAAGTATTTCTATCTGCTTTAGTTTCCCTGCAGGCCGTTTGTTCATCTTCTGCTAAATATAGTACTTGCTCACCAATATGATTTACGCGTCCGTTTTCTGTTATTTTATCTTTTGGTGCAACTCCGGAATGACAGACAACATATCCAGTTATTGGGATTCCTCTTTCATATATAATTCCCGTATTTTCACCATCTTTGTCATCTATTACCCTTGCCCTATAATAAACAGCGGGACCTATTTCTCTGACGGGTAAGTTAATTGCCATTTGTTCCATAATTTCTTGATTTAAAGCATTAGGATTACCATGCAGACATTCAAAACTAAACTGCGCGTATTCATCAGTGCAAATATTGCTTCATCTGTATTAATCTTAAAATCAGACATAATCCTCTCCTTTACACCATCTTAAAATACTCCAGCGCCTCCCTAATCGCCCTCTCCTTTTCCTCCGGACACTTGGGCACTTTCACGCCTTCTGCCTTCGCCTTATTATAATTCTCCCGCTCAATGATCCCACATTTCCTCTTAACCTGCGCAATATAAAGATTACTTACCTTTAGTCCACTATGCTCCAGCACATACGCCTTGATTTCTTCATAGCTGGCTTTGCTCTCCGCCGCCGTCAAATCCATCTCATCTAAGTTTAGTTCCACCTCAATATGATGTTCGACATTGAGTTTGGACAATAAGCAGACAGTTTCAACATGCACGCTCATCGGGAACTGATCGACCGCCCGGCAGCGCGCCAGTTCATACCCGCCGCCGTGCAAAATGCGAAGGTCGCGCGCAAGCGTGGCGCTGTCGCAGCTTATATATACTACTTTTTGCGGCCGCATCGCAAGAATCGTGCGAAGCAGCGTCTCATCGCAGCCTTTGCGCGGCGGATCCACTACGATCACATCCGCATGGTCGTGATGTTCTTCATAATAAGCGGGAAGAATTTCCTCCGCTTTTCCCACAAAAAACTGCGCGTTGTCTATCCCGTTCAGCCTGGCGTTGCGGCGGGCGTCGTCGATTGCCTGCGAAACGATCTCTACCCCGTATACCTGCTTTGCCTTTTTCGCCAGAAACAGCGAAATGGTCCCGATCCCGCAGTACAGGTCCCACACCGTTTCCTTTCCGGTAAGCCCGGCATAGGAAAGCGCCAGTTCATACAATTTTCGCGTCTGCGCAGGGTTTACCTGATAGAAAGATAACGGGGATATCTGATATTTTATGTCTCCGATGAAATCCTCTATGTATTCTCTTCCCCATAAAAGCCGGCACTCTTTTCCCATGATTACATTGGTGTTTTCCCGGTTCATGTTTAAACAAATGCTCGTCATGCCGGGGATCGTCTGCAGTTCCTTTGCCAGCCTGTCCGCTTTGGGCAGCGTAGTTCCGTTGATAATCAGGCAGACCATGATCTCTCCGGTGGCAAAGCCGTAGCGGATCAGCACATGGCGCACAAGGCCTTTCCCGTTTCTCTCATCGTAAGCCGCAATGTGTTCCCTTTCCATAAACGCGATCACGCGGTTAAGAATTTCTTCGTTCACAACCGCTCCGAGACAGCATTTACGGTTTTGAATGATCGTATGGGTCCGTCCCGCGTAAAAACCCGCTATGATATGTCCGTCTTTGTCGGTTCCGATTGGGAACTGCGCCTTGTTGCGGTAATGAAACGGATCTTCCATGCCGACGATGGGTTCCATCGGTATCTCTGAAAATCCGCCGATGCGCTGCAGGTTTCCACGCACTTTGTTTTCCTTAAAATAAAGCTGCTGCCCGTAATCCATCTCCTGGATCTGGCAGCCGCCGCATTGTTTCGCTACGGGACAACGCGCCTCCACCCGCCACGCCGAAGGCGTTAAAATACGGAGCAGGCGCGCATAACCGCAGTTCTTTTTTAATTTTACAATTTTTGCCTCAATACTATCGCCCGGCAGGGCGTCCTTTACAAACAGCGCCATACCGTTGATATGTCCGATACCGGCTCCTTCGGCGCTGATGTCTTCAATCGTAAGCTGTACCGTTTCATTCTTTTCCATTTTTTCCGTTACCCCCGATCTGCGCGCTTGCGCACACATCCGACCGGTTTAGCCGGGTGCATTCCCGCTTCGAACCGCGCGCTATACGCTCAGTTTCCGTTCCATTATCCAGCCGGTGAACAGATAAAAAATCGCTACGACCACAAACGCCGCGCCAATACGCATAAGGGAATTTTGCAGCATCGTATTCATATCCGGCAGACAGCTAAGCAGATAGCTTACACCCCAGTTGAGAAGCAGATAAATAATCAGGCTGATTACTCCGCTGAGACGCTTTCCGGAAAATACCGTGGCTGCAAGCACAATCGCCAGATAGCCCATCGCAATCATCATCAGCCAGGACGCCAGCAGCGCAAGAAAGCTAAGCAGCAGATCCTGCCACGGGATGTCCGGGTTAAGGCTGAATTCCCGCGCAATGCTCTTTATTAATTCCAAAAGTTCGTCCAGCCCGCCGATGCGTATAAGCGAAACGGACAGATCAATCGCCGCCAGCAGCGCAAAAAACAGACCGGTAAGAAAGATAGACAAGGCATTTTCCACCACTTTTGCGCCCAAAATCTGAAAACTGCTTTTCGGCGTCAGGAACAGCATATAACTCTGTTTTGTGCTGAGATCGCGGTGGAACGTAATCAGGCTTTCCACTCCCATATACATGATCCCAAACATCGCGCAGAAAAACAGTCCGATGCTGCCTGCTGCCAGCCCGTTTTCCCACTCCATGAAAATGCCGAACAGCAGTATGATTTCCGCCATGGCGGTGACCATAAGCAGAATAAATTTTGAGAACATGGTTTTTCGGAACTCATATTTCATTAATTTTGCCATGGCTGTTCCCCTCCGTTTCCGTAAATTTCGCGGTATAAATCGACCAGCGTTTTCCCCTGCTGCCGGTACAGGTCGTCTTTCCCCCACATGGCGGCAAGATGCCCCTCTTTTATATAAAGCGCTTCATCCGTAATCTTCTCCAGTTCATCTACCAGATGGCTGGAAACCACCAGAATTACATCATTACGGATCGCCTCCGAGATTGTTTTTATGATTGCCTCCCGCGCCAAAAGATCAATCCCGTTTAACGGCTCGTCCAGCAGATAAACCTTCGCCTCCCGCGCCATCGTAACCGCAATCTTAAGCTTTGCCATCATACCGGAAGAAAGCGTTTTGGTCTTCAGATCCGGCGTTAACTGCATCCGCTGAAGCAATGCCTGATAACGTTCCATCGAAAAGTCTTCAAAGAAATCTTCGTAATATTTCCCTACGCTTTCCACAGTCATCCACGAATAAAAGTAAGGTTCCGTAGACATATATGCGATTTCTTTACGGCTTTGTCCGCTGATCGGCTCCTCCTTATATAAGAATTCTCCCCGGCTTGGCTTTGTCAGCCCGACCGCCATTTTCATCAGCGTAGTCTTGCCGCCTCCGTTTGGCCCAAGCATCGCGTAGACCCTGCCCGGCATCATCCGGAAAGACACATCGTCTACCGCTGTCTTCCTGCCATATTTTTTTGTAATTCCTCTGCATTCCAGCATATTGTTCTCCTTTCCGGCGTCGGTAATGCCGCCGGTATTTATTTCCCTGTCTTTCGCACGTTGGATTCAAACACACGGTTATATCCCAGCCATCCGTTATGATCGCCCGCGCCTCTTAAAATCTCTTTAAAGGATTCCATTTTGGCGTCTGTGTTATCCGCCATATTCAGCGCCACCGCCTCGATCAGCGCCGGTTTTTTGGGAGAACCGTATTCCAGTTCCCCGTGATGCGCCAAAATGCAATGGCACAGCTCGCCGCACAGCCGCTTTGGAAAATCGGGGATGCGGCGGATACTCGCGCGCACCAGCTCGGTTCCCATATAAATGTGCCCTAGAAGCTGGCCGTCGTCCGTATAATCGTTTTCGGGAAACGCGGAAAGCTCTTTCAGTTTCCCAATGTCGTGAAACGCCGCCGCCGTTAAAAGCAGGTCCCGGTTTAAGCTGGGATACTGCTTTGCGTAAAAATCGCACAGTTTCATCACGCCTAACGTATGTTCCAGCAAGCCGCCCACAAACCCATGGTGTACGGCCTTGGCGGCGGAATGAAATTTAAACGCCCGTTCAAACGGTTCATTGTTCCGGAAATACATGCCGATCAGTTCGCAAAGAAACGGATTTTCCACTGTTGCCAGCATCTCCTGCAGTTCGCGATACATCTCGTCCGGATTCTTCTCCGTAGCCGGAAGATAATCCTCTGCCCGATATTCGTCCTCTTTTGCCTTGCGCACGCGCCGAATGGAAATCTGCAGCATACCCTGAAAATTATTGACATCCCCGACCACATCCACATAGTCCAACGCGCCGAAGTCCTCAATGCCGCTTGAATTAGGTTCCCAGATCTTTGCGTCGATTGTGCCGGTTTTATCCTGCAAAATTACATTTTCATATGCTTTTCCGTTTTTGGTCACCGCGGACTGCTTATATTTGCAAAGATAAATGTCCCCTACACGGTCGCCCTCTTTTAAAGTTTCAATATACTTCATGCTTTCTGTCTCCGTATAACTGTTAGTAGTCCAACACCACAAAAGGATTGTCCGGATTTTCCGTATTCATTTTTCTTACATGGTTCAGCAGGGCGTTGTATCCCTCCAGTTGGGAGGCGTTATTGGGATCCACCTGCATATCGGTCGGAAACAGCGCCACATACTTTTTGTCATTGCTCATGCCCGCCATCTGCCAGTCCGGAAATTCCGCATATTCATTGCTTCCCCAGTCGAACGCCATAATTGTCACTACCGTCCCGCCATATCCGGCGTCGAATGCCGGCTGATAATAAATGCGGATGGATTCCGTGCTGATGACGTCATACCCCCAGTTAAGATTCCCGTCTGCGGGCATGTTCAGTTCAAAATGGCTCGTCTTCAGACCTGACGCCGCATCTCCCGCCACATATCCGATGCCCTCGGCAATGTTATAGCCGGTTTCCGAAGAAGCCGCCGGCGTCTGTGCCTGTGTATCCGTTTGCGCCTGTGTATCCGGCTGTTTCTGCGAACCGTTCATCATTTGTGCAAGCTCAATTGCCCCGCGGGTGTCTTTTACCGGATCCAGATAGAACAGCTTCCCGTTTGCGCTGTCGCCCTGATAAAGAATCCCGTTATAGAAATATCCTTCTTCTTTGTAGGGAATGCTCCGAATCTCGGAAAGCCTTTCCTCCCGTCCGGTCGAAAAGTCGTAGCGGCGGACCGCTTCAAAATCATTATCGTCATAGATCAGATAATCCGGAGCCGCCCACAGGCAGTAGGTGGAAATATCCTCCTCTACTTCCATTTGACGGAAACCGTCGTCCGCGATAGAATAACAGCCTACCTCGTCCTCATCCTCTCCCCAGAAGTAAATGACGCCGTTGCTCACAGACATATGAGACTTCTCTTCCGCATCGCACAGACGTTTGCTCTCATATCCGTCAAAAGACAGCCACGATAATCTTCCGCTCTGTTCCATACAGTAAATCCCCCGGTTCGTTACCTCCGCGTCGTTTATGTCCTGTATGATCTGTTCTTTTTCGCCGCCCTCGACGCTGACACGGTACAGGCTGTACCCGTACCGGTAATACAGGTAGCCGTCATAAATAGAAAAGCCGTTGCTCAGCGAGTCTTCGCAGACTTTCTGCGCCGTGCTCACATCCTGTGACGATTCGCTGAGCAAAACGCGGTAAACACCGTCTTCCGTGGCAAGATACAGGTAATCCCCGGAAATGCAAACCCCGTTGATCCTGTAAGGAAACGTGCCTTCGCTGACAAACTCATACGGTGTCCCGTCTTCTCCGATCAAAGCGCTGACCAGCGTATTCTCCCATCCCATAAACAATACCCCCGTCGGATGGATATACACTTCTCTTCCGTAATCCACCCCCTCGACAGCATCCGAAGCCGCCGCTCCCGCGGACAGAAGCAGGCAGGATAAAAGCAGCGCGCCAAAAAAGTATTTTTTTCTCATCGTTTTCTACCTCCGTTTTTCTCACCGCTTTTTACACGGCGCAAAACCGTATCGTTTCTTCCAAAAACATTTTACTAAATCAATAGAATGATAGCAAGTTAAATTTGCAGGTTTGGCGGTTCTGTGATACACTGGACGCATAGTATGAAAAGGAGATTTTCATGAACGCAAAGGTCCTGAAAACATTAGAATATCCGAAAATCATCAGACAACTGGAAGAATTTGCGGGATCGCCGCCCGGAAAAGAACTCTGCCGCGGCCTTCTGCCCTCCTCCGACATCGAAGAAATCCGCGCGCTTCAAACGGAAACTTCCCTGGCGCTCTCCCTGATTTTTCAAAAAGGAAGCGTTTCTTTTTCCGGCGTGACCGATGTGCGCGGTTCCCTAAAACGTCTGGAAATCGGCGGCGTTTTAAGCCCGCAGGAACTGCTTGCAGTCTGCAGGCTGCTGGAGGCGTGCAGCCGCGTAAAGGCATACGGGCGCAGGGAAAACGTGGAAGAAACGCCTACGGTTCTGGACGCAATGTTCGACGCCCTGCAGCCGCTTACGCCGCTTGCAAATGAGATCCGCCGCTGCATCCCCTCCGAAGAGGAGATCAGCGACGACGCCAGTCCCGCGCTGCGCAGCGTCCGCCGCGCCTTAACGAAATGGTAAACGGTTCCGCACGCGCCTATCTGCAGGACGCCGTGGTAACCATGCGCAACGGGCGTTATTGTCTGCCGGTAAAAGCGGAGTACCGCGGACAGGTGCAGGGAATGATCCACGATCAGTCGTCCAGCGGCTCCACCCTGTTTGTAGAGCCAATGGCCGTGATGAAATTAAATAATGAACTGCGCGAACTGGAAATCAAAGAGGCGAAAGAAATTGAAATCATCTTATCTGATTTAAGCGCAAAAACGGCGCAGCACCTGGACGCGGCCGCAAGCGACCTTGCCGTGCTCACCAGGCTGGATTTTATCTTTGCGCGCGCGCAGCTTTCCAAATCCTACGGCGGAAGCGAACCGGTTTTTAACGAAAACGGCGTCATCAACATCAAAAAAGGACGCCATCCGCTTCTGGATAAAAAGAAGGTTGTGCCCATTGATATCCGGCTGGGAAAAGATTTTAATTTGCTGATTATTACGGGCCCCAATACCGGCGGAAAAACGGTTTCCTTAAAGACGGCGGGGCTGTTTACCCTCATGGGGCAGGCAGGTCTGCATATCCCTGCTTTTGACCATTCCGAACTGGCGGTGTTCCAAAATGTGTTTGCCGACATCGGCGACGAGCAGAGTATTGAGCAAAGTCTCAGCACATTTTCCGCTCACATGACCAATATCGTATCCATTCTCAAAGAAGCAGACGACCGCTCGCTGGTTCTGTTTGATGAACTCGGCGCCGGCACCGACCCGACCGAAGGCGCGGCCCTGGCTATCTCCATATTATCCAGCCTGCACCGGCTGGGCGTGCGCACGATGGCTACCACGCACTACAGTGAATTAAAAGTCTACGCCCTTTCCACGTCCGGCGTAGAAAACGCCTGCTGCGAGTTTGATGTGGAAACGCTGCGCCCCACCTACCGCCTGCTGATCGGTATTCCCGGAAAAAGCAATGCGTTTGCCATCTCGGCAAAGCTCGGACTGGCGCCGGAAATCATCGAGGAAGCGCGCGCGCAGCTTTCCGAACAGGCGGAGGATTTTGAAACTCTGATCAGCGATCTGGAAGCAAGCCGCATAACCGCTGAGCGGGAGCGGGAGGAAATCGACCGCTATAAAGCGGAAATCGAACAGTTAAAAAACCGCATAGAACAAAAGCAGGAGACGCTGGAGGCAAGCCGCGAGCGTATTCTGCGCGAAGCAAACGAGCAGGCGCACGCAATCCTGCGCGAAGCAAAGGAATACGCGGACGCGACGATTAAGCGCTTCCATAAAGCCGGCAAAGACTCCCTTCCGATGCGCGAAATGGAACAGGAGCGTTCCCGTCTGCGCGAAAAAATGTCCGCCGCTGAAAGCGGCATGGCAATGAAAAGCCGGCGCAGATCTTCCGACACGCTGGAAGCGAAGGATCTGCATCTCGGCGATAGTGTGCGCGTTTTAAGCATGAATCTGAAAGGAACGGTAAGTTCGCTCCCCAACGCCAGGGGCGACCTTTATGTGCAGATGGGTATTCTGCGTTCTCAGGTAAACATCAAAGATCTGGAACGGATCGCGGACCGCGAGACCGCCTCCCCCTATCAGGCGCGCACCGGCAGTGGAAAAATCAAGGTTTCCAAATCCGCTTCCACCGCCGTCGAACTGAATCTGATCGGGAAAACAACCGACGAAGCGCTTGCCGAACTGGACAAATATCTGGACGACGCCTATCTCTCCCATATGCCGAGCGTGCGCATTGTACACGGCAAAGGGACGGGCGCCCTGCGAAAAGCGGTACACAACTATCTGCGCAGGCAGAAATATGTAAAATCCTATCGGCTGGGCGAATTTGGCGAAGGCGATTCCGGCGTAACCATCGTAACCTTTCAAGACTAGGCAAAAGACGGGGCGGACATGAATACTCCAAAGAAAATCCTGATTCTGGAAAATGATATAAAAACGGCAAAAACACTGCGCGACGGGCTGCTTGCATCCTTTCCGGACGTGCGGGTCATTTTTGACGTTTCCGCGGCCGCGGACGAGATCCGCTCTTTTTGTCCGGATGCGGTAATCGCAGACGGCGGGATTGCCCCGGCGAAATCCATATCCGCATTCTGCCGCGAGTTAAACGCGCTTTCACCCGCCCCGCTCTTTCTGTTCGCCGCACGGGCGCATTCCGCGGAACGCGTGCGCGCGCTGAATGCCGGCGCGGACATTTTCTGGGAAAGAATCCCGGATACCCGCGAACTGACGGCGCAGATCCTTGCCGTCTGGCGGCGCTATCTGACGCCTCCGCCTGCAGACGGGCAAAAAAAAGCGCTGCCCAGGCAGATCGAATATCCCGGCCTCTTTATCAGTTTAAGCAACTATTCTGTTTTCTGCGAAGGAAATTCTGTGGAGATGCCTCCCAAAGAACTGGAGCTGCTCTATTTCCTTGCCAAATCGCCCAATCAGGTGTTTACAAGGGAGCAGCTTTTAGATCATGTATGGGGATATGACTATTTGGGCGACGCGCGGACGGTAGACGTACATATCAAGCGTATCCGGGAAAAGCTGGCCGGCCGCGGCGCATGGTCTTTGGATACCGTATGGGGCGTAGGATATTGTTTCCGCGTTATTTCCAGTGATAGCGCGTCAGACGTCCCGTCCGTTCCATCTGCGCAAACTGATTCTGTCTAAGCGCCTCATACAGCACGACCGCCACAGAATTGCTCAAATTAAGCGAACGCGTTCCCTCTATCATCGGAACGCGGACCGCCGTATCCTGGTACTCCAGCAGGATCTCCTCCGGAATCCCGGCGCTCTCTTTCCCAAACATCAAAAAACAATCCGGTTCATACGCCACATCTGTATAGCAGCGCGGCGCTTTTGTTGTCGCCATATATATTTTTGCGCCCGGATTTCTGTCGCAAAAATCGGAAAAATTAAGATAGCGCGTCACATCCAGCTGATCCCAGTAATCCATTCCCGCGCGGCGCAGCGCCTTTTCGTTCAGACGGAATCCAAGCGGTTCGATCAGGTGAAGCCTGCTTCCCGTCGCCGCGCACGTCCTGCCGATGTTTCCCGTATTGGATGGGATTTCCGGTTCATACAGTACAATATTCAATCGTGTCATTTTTCCCCTTCCCAGATCGCATCCTGCGCGGGGCGTTCTAAAAATCGGATTTCTTCCTTGTTCCGCAAAATCCGCCGGCTGCCTTCCGTAAAGGTTCCGATCCATACGGCGTCTATCCCGCGTCCACGCAGCCGCTCCTCCATAGCTTTTCCGTTCCTGGCCCCGATCAAAAGCGAGCCGCCCGACAGCAGTTGATACGGATTTTTTCCGTAATATTCGCAGATCTCCACCGTTTCCTGCCGGATGGGGATTTTGCGCAAATCTGCTTCCAGTCCAATTTGCGCGCCCTCACACAGTTCCCAGAGCGCTCCGAAAATACCGCCCTGCGACACGTCGTGAAGCGCCGCGGCCCCCTCCCGCTTTGCCGCCTGCGCGGCGTCGAGGATACAGATGCTCCTTCCCATATGGATGGCGTTCTCTACAAAATCCGCCGGAAAGCGTGTCCGCAGTTCCTTTTCTTTCGCGGCGGCAAGCAGCGCCGTTCCTTCCTGCGCGATGGTACCCGCAATCAGCAGATCCATACCGGCGCGAAGATTGGAGGCTCGAAGCGGCGCTTCCTCCATGACGCCAAACGCCGTCGCCGTCAGAACCGGGCAGGCGACTGCCGGCGTCACTTCCGTATGCCCGCCGCAGATCTGCAGGCCATATTCTTCGCACACAGCCTCCGCCTGCGCCATAATCTCTTTTAAAACGCTCTCTTCTGCCTCGTTCGGCAAAAGAAGCGCCGACATAAGCGCCGTCGGCAGACAGCCGGAGCATGCCAGATTGTTCATGGCATGCTCCAGGCAATAACGTATTTTTTGTGTTTGATCAATCACCGCAGCGTGCAGCGCGCAGGACACCGCCGTCCGATCCGATACCGGCAGAACCGCGCAGTCGTTTCCTGTTCCCGCGCCCTGAAGCGCATGTTTCTGTCCCTGCCGGCAATACCGAAGTACCGAACGCTCTAACACATTCTGCGATACTTTTCCTGTTCTCATCCGGTTTTTCTCACTCCATGATAATCACGTCATCCGGAGAATCTCCAATATAAGCGCCGCCGGCCGGATCATAATACACGTCCGGGCTGGACGGGTCGGGAATTTCCGGTTCCGGAGGATCAATCATCTGCTGCGGGTCTGTCTGCGGGGTTTGCTGGTTCGGATCGATTACAACGCCGTTCGCATCTGTTTCCGTCGTCTTTTCGCTCTCCTTTTCCGTAGCGGCCCCCTGCGCCGCCGCCTGTGCCGCCGCCAGATCATTGGCGCTGATCGCTGTCAGCAAAGCGTTGGTCGCGCCCAG
>CANQJX010000034.1 GCA_947624335.1 uncultured Marvinbryantia sp. | reverse complement strand
TACTCCACCGCGTTCTCCGGGAAGAACTCCTTGAACTCCCCGTAGAGCTGCGCCGCCAGCGTCTTATTGTGCGCAATGACCAGCGTAGGTTTATTTAACTGCTGAATGACGTTCGCCATCGTAAACGTCTTGCCCGAACCCGTCACGCCCAGCAGCGTCTCGCACTGGTTGCCCTCCCGGAAGCCTTTGACCAGCGACTCGATGGCCTGCGGCTGGTCGCCGGTGGGCTGGTATTCGCTGTGTAGTTTGAATTGATTCATAAAAACATCTCCAATATCGCTTGCCTTATCGCTGCTTCATACCCGAATGATATTTTACCACAAACCGCCTGAAAAGTATAGCCGTTTTAGAACATTTGTTCTTTTTCCGCCCATGCCTTTTCTCTGTATCCTCTTTGCGGATCACAGCCCGTTATCCACCGTAATCCGGCTTCCGTGCTTTCCCTTTTCAATCCGGATCTGCTGCGGTATGTTTTCCATCAGTTCTTCCCGGTGGCTGATCACGCCCACCAGTTTATTGGCGCAGGAAAGGCCGTTCAGGATATCCATGGCGCTTTCCAGCGATTTTCGGTCAAGGCTCCCAAAGCCTTCGTCGATAAACAAAGCGTCCATCTGGATGCCGCCGAAACTGGAAGACACCGTGTCGGAAAGCCCCAGGGCAAGGCTGAGCGACGCCTTAAAGCTTTCGCCGCCGGAGAGGCTTCCCACCGGACGCCTGTGCCCGGTAAAATTATCCAGCACTTCCAGGGCAAGAAACGTATTGCTTCG
Source organism: uncultured Marvinbryantia sp. (assembly GCA_947624335.1). Lineage (GTDB taxonomy): Bacteria > Bacillota > Clostridia > Lachnospirales > Lachnospiraceae > Marvinbryantia. The sequence goes on along the minus strand of CANQJX010000034.1, from coordinate 11,039 downwards.
CTTGCCGATGGAATCCTGCTGCCGGAATAATTCGTACCGCCCGTCGCTCATAGGCAGGAGCCTGCGGTTCGCCGCCGCAATAATCGCGTCAAATCCCGCCGCCTGAACATACTGCTCCAGCGTAATCTTTCCTTTCCCGGTCTGTCCCTTGATCAGATTGTAAAGCCGCAGGCAGAGCGCGTAATCCCGCCGGTATTGTTCCAGCGCCGGGGTAAGATCCGCAATGCTTTGCTGCCTGTTACGGTTCGTCTGCAGGCGATACGCAGTATCCGCTTTCTGTGTCCGGAGCAATTCTACTTTGCGCGCCTGCGCGGCGATTTCTTCCTCTAGCGCGGCGATGTCGATTTTCGTTTTGCCCCGGGCGTCCGCCTGCGCCGATTGAAGCTGCGCCTCGTTTGTCCGGTAAGACTGCCGGTATTCCTGAATCTTTTTCTCTTCTTCCTCGATCTGCTCTTCCTGCACGGCGCAGCAAAGGAAGGTATCGGTATCGGGAAACGCTTTCTCCTGCAAGGCGTTTTGAAAACGTTCCTTTCGTTCTTTCGCTTCCTCCTGCTTCTTTTCCCATCCCGTCTGCAGCGTCTTAATTTTCACGCAGATTTCATTTCTTTGCCTTTCTGCTTCTGTTTTTCTGTTCTCCGCCGCGGACGCCTCCCGCTCCATACGCTCCGCTTCTGATTGCAGGGCGTCGATCTGCCTGCATGCCGCGTTCCAGTTATCAAACGGAAGCTCTGCCAGTGTGCCGAACAGCGCCCGCGCTCCGGCAAGGGCGCTTTTGTTTTCCTGTTCCTTTGCGGAAAGTTTAGCCGCCCGTGCTTCCAGTTCCTCCTCTTTTTTTCTTAACCCTTCCAGATCTCTTCTGGCTGTTTCCAGCTTTGCGCACTCTTTTTTCAGAGTCTCCGTTTCCCGCTCCTTTTCGCTTCGCCGTTCCGCCGCGATACGCTTTGCGCGGGCTATGTATGAAAACAGCTCTTCGGGAACTTCGCATGCGCTGTCAAAGTTTTCTCCGGCAAACGCCTCGTCGTTAAGACAGTCCCATATATCCGCCTTCAGCAATCTCTCCTGCTCCTGCCGGGACGAAAGCGCGCTCTGTGCGTCCACAAGCGCCCGGTCTTTGTCATTCTTCGCGCGTTCCTCCCGGTCGCGCCATTGCTTCATCTCTTCCTCTGAGACAAACGCCTCCGGAAGCGCCGCCGGATGCGGATGATGTGTGGATCCGCAGACGGGGCAGGGTTCTCCTTCCGCAAGACCCTGCGCTAACATTCCCGCGCGGCAGCGTTCATAGATCCGCTCCTTTTCCTGACGGATCGCGGCAGCCTTCTCATAAGAAATCCTCTTTTCGGTATAGGCCGTCTGTTTTTTCTCCAGTTCTTCCCCGCGCGCGGTCCATACCGGAATCCGTTCCCGGACGATCTTCTCCACCCGCGCCTGCAAAGAGGCGGTCTTTTGCGCGGCGAAATGCGCGGCCTGCAGTTTTTCCGGACTCTTTTCCAGTTCCGCGATTGTCGCGGCCAGCGTCTTCTTTCTTTCCGCCGTCTCTGTTTTTTCCGTTTCCAGCGTTTCCCTTTCCCCACGCAGACGCTTTTCTTCCTCTTCCAGTCGGCATGTCTCGCTGCGCAGGGCGTCTCTTCGTTCATAACGTTCCCTCTCCAACGCGATCTTATCCGCCTGTTTTCTCCGGTTTTCCGCTCCGCTCCGCAATTCGGGGATTTTTTGCGCGGCCTCCTGCGCCGTCTCGCAGTTCTTTTCCGCCGCCGCCAGATTTTCCCTGCCGCGTGCGATCTCCTGCTCGTCGTGATCCAGTTCCAGTTGTTTTTCCATCCAGGAATCATAGAACGGCTTCACCACGCGGGTCGCAGCCTTCTGGCGTTCCACGTCAAGCGCAAGCCGGTCCATCTGCTCCCGCTGCCCTTTCAGCCGTTCCTTCTCCTCCTGCAGATTGCGGCAGCGCTCGATCAGGGCGTTGTTCTGCCGCGCAGTTGCCCGCACGCTTTCCTTTTCTTTCTGGATGTTTTCCTCTTTTTGAAGTCCGGCGTCCTGATCTGCAAGCGCGGCTTCATCCTCCTCTATTATCGCCGTCAAAACCGCAAGATACTCCCTGCCGTCCCAGATACCGCCTGCGCGTGCGCGCGCCTTTAATTCCCGCAGTTCCTCCTTTCGCGTGCTCTGCGGCAAAGCGGCCGTATCGTCAAAATATTGCGCGATGCTGTTTTCTGTGTTTGTCTTTTTTTTGTTCGCCGCATCCAGACGCCTTTTCAGCACTTCCTCTATGTTTTTATACCCATCCGTTTTAAAAATTTTCCGCAGGATTTCCGTCCGGTTTTCTGTTTTTGCGTTGAGCAGATGGTAAAAGTCCCCCTGGGCGATCATGGCAATCTGTTTAAACTGCTTTGCGTCGATCTGCAGCAGCTCCGACACCGCTGCGTTTACGCCGGCAACGCCCTCAACCGGCGTCGCTCCCTCGCGGTAAAAAACAGCTTCCTCTTTTTCCGTAACCGTACCGTTTCCCCGCTGCTTCGGGCGCTCGTAGGACGGCCTGCGGAACACATGACAGGACAATCCCTGGTGGGAAAAATAAAAATCCACATAGCACGGCGTATCCGGCTTCGCGTATTCGCTGCGCAGATTCTTCGTATCGCGGTACGTCCCGCTGGTTTCTCCGTAGAGCGCAAAACAGATGGCGTCAAACAGCGTCGTCTTGCCCGCGCCCGTATCGCCGGAGATCAGAAACAGTCCCTTTTCTTCAAATTGTGTAAAATCGATTTCCGGCATCGTATCGGCATAGGGACCGAACGCGCTCACAATCAGTTTAAGCGGTTTCATCCATAACACCCGCCTCTCCGGCGGCTTCTTTTAGAACCGCCATTTCTTCCGCGCCGATCTCGCATCCGTACATCTGAAAATAAAAATCGGCGATCCATTCCGCAAACGATTTTTTCTGCGTGATCCGCGTAAGATCGGTCTGCTCTGTTTCCGCCGTATAGCGGTTATCGTAGTCGATCTTAACCGTGTTGGGATAATACTGCTGGAAAATCCCCATTGCGTCGTCAACGATTTCCTCGTCTGTCAGCGTCGCGTAAATAAAGTCTTTCGGCGAGCGGATATTCTGCTTATCCAGAAGCTGCGCCATGCTTCCTTTTAAGTGCCGCATATCGCGAAGCGGCTTTAAGGGGACGCTCTCCACGCAGACAAATCCTTTTTCCCGCAAAGTGACCAGCAAAACGGATTTGTCGTTTTTAATCTCGCTCAGAGAATATTTCAGCGGCGAACCCGCGTAACGGATTTCCCCGCGCCCCGCCTGCTGGGAAGAATGGATATGTCCGAGCGCCACATAATCAAACGCTTCAAAGCAGTCGGAACAGATTTTTTCCACAAGCCCCACATTGACTGCCGCCGCGCTCTCCGATCCGCCAAAAAGCGGTTCCGTTCCCTTCCCCGCCACAAATTGATGCGCGACCAGCAAATTCCGCTCTCCGGGCGAAATCTGCGCATGTTTAAACACCGTGCGCACCGCGTCTTCATAGGAATTTATTTTTTCATCCGGAAAATAATGCCTTACCTGGGAAGCCTTGACAAAGGGCAGCAGATACACGTTTACTTTGCCGTATTCTTCCATCTGCCGCCTGCAAAGGCTTCCTTCATACTTTGCCGCAATGCAGAGCCCGTTTGCCTCGAACAGCCTGCTTCCAAAATTCAGGCGTTCGTCCGAGTCGTGGTTGCCGCTGATCAGAAACGTCCTGATTTTATATTCCGACAATTTGCAGAGAAACCAGTCCAGCAGTTGTACCGCCTCCTCGCCGGGAACCGGTTTGTCGTAAACATCCCCCGCTATCAGCACCGCGTCAACCGCCCGTTCTTTTGCAATGCAAAGGATCTGTTCCAGAATATAGCGCTGATCCGGAAGCAGCCGAAATTCTCCCAGGGATCTCCCCAGGTGCAGATCCGCCAGATGCAGAAATTTCATTTTAACGTTCCATCCTTCCGCCGATATTGTGCGTTTTCCCGTCACCGTAACCCAATTATAGCAAAAGACAGAAAAAAAGTACAGAACAAAATCGAACTTTTGTTCTGTACCCGGATTTATCCGTTTGTATACCGCATCAGGAATTGTCTGGTCCGCTCCTCCTTCGGATATTCAAAGACCTCCGCCGGCGTGCCGCGCTCCACCACGCAGCCGTCGTCCATAAAGATCACCTGGTCCGATACGTCGCGGGCAAACGCCATCTCATGCGTGACAATCACCATGGTTTTTTTCTGCTCCGCCAGTTCCTTCATTACTTTTATTACTTCGCCCGTCAGTTCCGGATCAAGCGCCGACGTCGGTTCGTCAAAGCAGAGGATGTCCGGCTGCAGGGCGAGGGCTCGGGCAATCGCCACACGCTGGCACTGACCCCCGGATAATTGATGCGGATAATTGTTCATGCGGTCCGCCAGCCCCATCTGTCTGAGCAGTTCCTGCGCCTGCGTCCGGATCTCTTCCTGAATCTCTTTTTTGCGCGCTTTATAATCGGGCTGTTCTTTTGCCAGCAGTTCCCGCGCCAGCATCACATTTTTCTGCGCCGTATACTGCGGGAACAAATGAAACGACTGGAACACCAGCCCAAAATGAAGCCTCTTTTTGCGGATCGCAGACTCGCTTAAAGTAGCGGGGTCGCGGTCGTCAAACAAGGTTTCTCCGTTTACGCGGATCACGCCTTTATCCGGCCGTTCCAAAAAATTCAGGCAGCGCAGGAGCGTGGTCTTTCCGCTTCCCGAAGAACCGATGATAGAGACAACCTGTCCCTTCTCCAGAGAAAAATTGATATCTTTAAGTACCTCGGTGCGGTCGAACGATTTGCAAATATGTTCTACCTGTAAAATTGGCATATTTATCCTCCTATCGGAAATAGTTCAGTTTCTTTTCCAGCGCTCCCAGAAGCAGCGTCAAAATGCCGTTGCATACAAGGTAATAAATAGCGGTAAAAAACAGCGGCCAGATAGCTCCCGAAATTCCCTGCGAACCTTTCATAAACGCCTGTCCCGCCCAGATAATCTCCTGCAGAGCGATAATGCGCGCAAGAGAGGTATCTTTTACCAGCGTGATAATTTCGTTGGACATCGGCGGCACAATGCGCTTAATCATTTGCAGCAGCGTCACCTTAAAAAAGATCTGGCTCTTTGTCATGCCAAGCACCAGTCCCGCTTCCTCCTGCCCGACGGGAACGCCCTGTATGCCGCCCCGGTAAATCTCTGAAAAATAGCAGGCGTAATTCAGGATAAACGATACGGACGCGGCAAAAAATCTGCCGCTCTCGCCGCCGCCCCAGATGGGGTGATGCAAAACCAGTCCCGGAAAATAATAGATGATCAGAAGCTGGATCATCAGCGGCGTACCGCGAAAAATCCAGACGATCACGCGCGTAAAATAACTCAGGGGCCGGAAACGCGACATGGAGCCGAACGCAATGATAAGCCCCAGCGGAAAAGCGCCGATCAAGGTCACAAAAAAAAGTTTTAAGGTCTGCAGGAATCCTACGTTCAGAGAACGGATTACGATAGGAAACTGCTCCATAAAAAGTTCCATAATTTTCTCCTATGCATGAATTTGCCTGAAAAAAGGACTGTTGATATTGCAACAGCCCTTTTCTGCACCAGAAATCATACGCAGCCCTATTCTGTCTGCGCTTCCGTCTCTGTCTCCGCCTCTGCCTCTGTCTGCGTCCCGCCTATAATCGCAAGCTGCAGTCCGTACAGTTCCGCAACTTTCATCGTATCGCCCGACTGATAGCTTTCTTCAAAGAATTTATTCAGTTCCTGCGCAAGATCGGAGCCCTTGCGGAAGCCTACGCCGTATTCTTCGCTGTTCAGCTCGATGGTCGTGGTAAGATCTTCATAGCTGGTTCCTTCGCCGACCATAGCAGCCGCCATCAGAGAATCGATTACCGCGGCGTCCGAAGTGCCTGCGGAAACCTCCATCAGCGCGTCCGCCTGCGCTTTTACCGGCGTCACGTTCAGATCCAGAGCTTCCAGTTCCGCCTCGCCTGCGCTGCCCGCTTCCGCCGCAAAGTTCAGATCCGCAAGGCTTTCTACCGTCTGATAGTCTTCCGCGGCCGCTGCCGGCACTACCACGATCTGCGCGTTCTTGCAGTACGCATCAGAACATTCCATCGCGCTGGTAACCTCGTCTGTTAAGGTCATGCCGTTCCATACGCAGTCAATCGTTTTGCCGTCAAGTTCCAGAACCTTATTGTCCCAGTCGATCTCAACAAATTCTACGTCCACGCCCAGAGACTCGGCAAACGCCTTCGCCATATCCGCGTCAAAGCCGATCCACTCTCCGTCGGCGTCCAGATAATCCATCGGTTCAAAATTGGTGATGCCTACCACCAGAGTTCCTTTCTCCTGCACATAAGCAAGATCGCTTTCCGCATCGTTTGCGGACGCCGTCATGCAGACTGCCGAAGATAATGTCAGCACTGCGGCCAGCAGCGCAATCATTCTTTTTTTCATAAACTTTCCTCCTCAAGAAATAAATTTGTAAATCTGCTTTACTATATTACCAATTTATCACGCTAAAGTCAATACCATATCGCGCTTCCACCAGTCCTTTTCCACAACATAAAACGACGCATGCCGCGCATGCGCCGTCTTTCTTCTCTATGTATTCTAATGGGTGCTCAGATACTTCTCGATATCCTTCATTGCCGCTTCTTCGTCGCTGCCTTCCGCTTCCACGGTAATCTTTTCTCCTGTTTCCAGACCGAGCGTCATCATTCCCATGATGCTCTTTGCGTTTACCCGTTTCCCTTCCACTTCTACATGGATGCGGCTGTCGTACTGGCTGGCCACCTGCACCAGCAGGGCGACCGGACGTGCTTCCAGACCGCTTGGGATCTGAATCGTAATAGGCTTTTTAATCATAATGTTTCTCCTCCTTATCCACTCTCAGTTCCTTTGCTGTTTCACTGAGTTTACGCAGCCGGTGGTTCACACCGGATTTTCCAACCTGAGGACGCAGGAGCGTGCCCAATTCCTTCAGTGTCGCGTCCGGATGTGCTAACCGGACTTCCGCCATCTGTCTGAGCGGCTCCGACAAATTGCCGAATCCAATGCTGTCCCGTATATATCTGATGTCCTCGATCTGCTTTACCGCGGCGCTCACCGTTTTGTGGATGTTTGCCGCCTCACAGTTCACCTTGCGGTTCACCGTATTCCTCATGTCCTTGAAAATACGGATATTCTCCAGATCCATGAGGGCTTTGTGCGCTTCCATCACATTCAGGGCGTCTACAATCTGATCCCCTTCCTTCAGATATACCACAAAATACTTCTTGCGCAGTATGATCCGTGCATCCAGTGCAAACGCTTTGAGCATCGTCTGTATTTGTTCCGCCCTCTGCCGGTCCGTACAGGTAAATTCCAGATGGTAAAACTTATTTGGGTCACTTATGGAACCGCACACCAGAAATGCACCGCGCAGAAACGCGCGCTTGCAGCACGTTCGCTGTGTCGCCAGCCCATCTGGCCGGAGGATACAGGAAAGATCCTCGCTGTTTTTTGCATATACCGTATAGACCCGGCTTTTTTTATGTCCTTTATTCTGCCGGATGGAAAGCTCAACTTCTATATTAAATGTTTTTTTAAGTAATGTAAAGTATTTTCTTGCAACAAAGAGATTTTCTGTCTGGATTTTCAGACAATAACTGTTTTGTACCGCCTCCGGGCACATCCGGACAATTGCCGCCATTTCTGCGATCCGGCAGTGCCGGGCTCCTGATTTTTGCGTGGAAAGTTCTTCTTTAATCTCCCTGGAAAATGACATCCTTTTGTTCCCCTACTGAATATCCCGGTGTTCGATTTTTACATTATATTCCGGCCGCGCCTTGATCTGCTCAAAGAGCTTGTTGGCAATGGTGACCGAACGGTGTCTGCCGCCCGTGCAGCCGATTCCGATTACAAGACGGTTCTTGCCTTCCAATACATAATTGGGAATCAGAAAAATAATCATATCCGTCAGCTTTTTTAAAAACTCTTCCGCCTGCACGCAGTTCATTACATAATCCTGCACCGCCCGGTCGTTTCCCGTCAGGGGGCGCAGTTCTTCCACATAATAGGGATTGGGCAGAAAGCGCACGTCAAAGACGAGATCCGCATCCGCGGGAATCCCGTGCTTAAAGCCAAAGGAAAGAATCGTCACCGTCATATTTTTAAATTCCTGGTCCTGCACAAAAATATGGTTGAGGTTCTGCACCAGTTCGCGGATCAGAAGCTGGCTGGTGTCAATAATATAATCCGCGCGCTTTTTCAGAAAAGCAAGCTGCCTGCGTTCCTCCTCGATTCCTTTTTCAATGCGGCGGTCGCCGGTCATCGGATGTACCCGGCGCGTTTCTTTATAGCGTTTGATCAGCGTTTCATCCGAGGCGTCCATAAACAGAATTTTGTAGGAATATCCCGCCTTTTCCATTTTTTTCAAATGCTTGCCGATGTCCTGTAATCCGTTCCCGTTGCGGATATCAATGCCAATCGCCGCCTTGCTGACTTCCATGTTGTGCGTGTGCATTAATTCCGCGAACGTAAACAGCAGCGGGATCGGAAGATTATCCACGCAGTAGTAATCCAGATCCTCCAGGATCTTCAAAGCGCTCACCTTTCCCGCTCCCGACATTCCGGTTACAATCACAAGTTTCATCACACGCACCTTCTTTCCTCAAACGGTATATTGTTAGAAATCGCCCAGTCTTTTTACTTCCGGTTCCAGCCGCACCTGAAATTTGCCGTAAACCGTCTCCTGCACTTTTTCCATCAATTCCGCTACATCCGCCGCCGTGGCGTTCCCCGTATTGATGACAAAACCGCAGTGTTTTTCCGAAATCTGCGCGCCGCCCACGCGGCAGCCCGCAAGCCCCGCGTCCATAATCAGCTTTCCGGCAAAATGGTCCTTCGGGCGTTTAAAGGTGCTTCCCGCGCTTGGATATTCCAGAGGCTGTTTGCTTACGCGCCGGCAGCGCAGCTCTTCCATCCGCGCCGCGATTTTCTGCGGTTCGCCATGCTGCAGCCGCAGCTTTGCTTCCAAAACAATATAGCCTTTTTCCGGAATTAAACTGGAGCGGTAGCCGAGTTTGAGTTCCCCGCTCTGCAGCGTGCGCACCGTCCGTCTGTCCAGTACCGTTGCCTCTTCCAGCACATCGCAGATCTCCGAGCCATAGGCGCCTGCATTCATCACAACCGCCCCGCCTATCGTTCCCGGAATCCCCGCGGCAAATTCATATCCCGTCAGCCCCGCCGCAAGCGCGCGGTTTGCCAGCAGGGAATTGATCGCGCCCGCCTGCGCGTAAAGCGCGGTGTCTTCCATGCGTATTTCGCTAAAATTTTTAAACAGTTGGATCACTACGCCGCGTACGCCGCGGTCTCCAACCAGCAGATTGCTGCCGTTCCCAATGATATGCCACGGCGTATCCTGTTCCTTGCACAGATCGATCACCGCGGACAGTTCCTCCGCCGTGTGCGGCAGTACAAAATAATCCGCCGGTCCCCCGATCCGAAACGTGGTATGCTTTTTCATGGGTTCCTCAACCCGTACGTTTTCTGCGCCGACCGCCAGAGAAAGCCGGCGATAGAATTCCTTGTCCATGCTATCCCACCCTGTTTTTTACTATTTTATGATGCCGCTCGCACGAATTGCCTCCACCGCCTCCAATAGCCCTTCTTTTGGCAGCACAAGCGCGAAACGCACATAGCCTTCGCCGAGAGAGCCAAAACTGCTTCCCGGCACGCAGATCACGCCCGACCGTTCCATCAGTTCCAGGCAAAACCGGTTGGAATCCGTATAACCGTCCGGCAGCGGCGCCCACACAAACATCGTTCCGGCGCTCTCTTTTACCTGCCAGCCGATCCCGCAGAGTCCGCGGACCAAAGCCCTGCTTCTTCTTTCATATTCCGCGCACTGGCGGATCACACAATCAAACGGCCCGGTCAGCGCGGCAATCGCTCCGTATTGAACCGGCAGGAAAACGCCGTAGTCAATCTGCGTGCGGATTGCGCGAAATTTCCGGACAATCTCCCGGTTTCCCAGGCAAAAGGATAAGCGCGCCCCGGTATAGTCAAACGATTTTGAAAGCGAATAAAACTCTACTCCCACTTCCTTCGCGCCCTCGTACTGCAGGAAGGATCCGCCCTGCTTTTTGCCGAAAATAATGTCGGAGTAGGCGTTATCATGCAGAATGACGATTTCATACTTTTTTGCGAATGCAATCAGTTCCCGGTAAAAATCATCGTTCGCCACCGCGCAGGTAGGATTGGACGGATAATTAACCACCATAAACTTTGCCGCGCGCGCCGTCTCTTCCGGTATCGCGGAAAGCACCGGCAAAAATCCGTTTTTCTCATAGAGCGGATATTCCACCGTCCTGGCGTCGCACAGAAGCGGCCCGATCTTAAAGATCGGATAGCCCGGATTGGGCACCAGCACCACGTCGCCCGGATCGCACAACGTCCATGCAAAATGCGCCATTCCCTCCTGCGAACCGTTCATGGACATGATCTCCTGCGGTTCCAGCGCGACGCCGAACCGCTTTTGATAAAATGTCCGCACCGCCTCTACCAGCTGCGGCAGATCGGTCAGCGCGTATTTATAGTGATCGGCTTCCCGCGCGGCGGCTTCCACCGCCCTGCGGATATGCGCGGGCGTTTCAAAATCCGGCGTTCCCACCGACAGATTATAAATTTTTCTGCCCTGCTTTTCTAATTCCTCTTTTTTTTCATTCAAAACGGCAAAAATACCCGCCTCAAACATATTCGCTTTCCTGGAAAATGTCACTTTCATCCTCGGTCTCCTCCGGTTTTTCTTTCCATTTTTCTTTGATCCTTCTTCTTTCCGCCATGGCCTCCACATAGCAGCTCGCCAGAAACAGAAGCACGCAGATCAGCGAAATCAGGCTTCCCAGCCACAAACCGGGCGGGGTAAATGTCATTGCTATCTGATGGCTGCCGGCGGCAAGGTCAATTCCCGTCAGCGCCCCGCCCACGCGGTAGGTCTGCGTCTTTTCGCCGTCTACCAGCACGTC
>CANQJX010000033.1 GCA_947624335.1 uncultured Marvinbryantia sp. | reverse complement strand
TCGTGCTGCTGATTTTCCTCGGCAGCCTGCGCCCGACGCTTGTGATCGCCTGCTCGATCCCGATTAGCATTATGACCGCGGTTGTTATGATGTATTTTAGCAAGATCACATTGAATATTATCTCGCTTTCCGGCCTTGCGCTTGGAATCGGCATGCTGGTGGATAACTCTATCGTCGTGATTGAAAATATTTACCGTCTGCGCGCGGAGGGCTATTCTGTTAAACGCGCGGCGACGGAGGGCGCCACGCAGGTGGCGGGCGCGATTGCGGCTTCTACCTTAACGACGATCTGCGTATTTTTGCCGATTGTGTTTACGGAAGGAATCACCCGGCAGCTTTTTGTCGATATGGGCCTTACAATCGCTTATTCCCTGATCGCAAGTCTGGCGGTCGCGCTTACTCTGGTGCCGGCGATGGGCGCGGGGCTCCTGAAAAAGAGCAAAGAGAAGCGTTCCCGTATTTTTACGGCGGTTCAAAACGGTTACGCAAAACTGCTGGGATGGTCCCTGAAAGTAAAAATCCTGGTGTTATTGCTCGCCTTTGGGCTGCTTGCCGTTTCCGCACGGCTTGCCGTATCGCGCGGCACGGCGTTTATGCCCGAAATGGAAAGCACGCAGGTGAGCGTCACCTTAAATATGCCGGAGGGAACGCAGCTTTCTGAGACGGCGGCGATGGCGGATCAGGTGATGGAACGCATTTTAACGATACCGGACGTAACGGACGTCGGCGCGATGACCGGAGCTTCCGGGGCGCTTACGATGGGAAATTCCGGATCGTCCGCAGATTCCGCCTCTTTCTATGTGCTGCTCAGCGAAGATATGACGATTACGAACGACGAGCTGGTGAAGGAAATTACCGAAAAAACAAAAGACCTGAACTGTGATCTGTCAATCGAGACTTCCACGATGGATATGTCCGCCCTGGGCGGTTCCGGCATCTCTGTCAATATCAAGGGACGCGATCTGGATCAATTAAAGCGCATGGCGCAGGAAGTGGCGAAGATTGTGGAAGGCGTCGAGGGAACCGAGGAGGTTTCGGACGGTATCGAGGAAAAAACGCTGGAACTGCGGCTGGTGGTAGACAAAGATAAAGCGATGAGTTATCAGCTTACCACCGCCCAGATCTATCAGTTCCTGCAGGAAAAGCTGGCGGACGCCGCAAGCGTGACCACGCTTTCCGCGCTTTCCAAAGATTACCCGGTCTTTGTTTTAAGCGACGCGGATGAAACGCTTACCAGAGAAAAAATCAAAAAGCTGAAAATAACGGGGAAAGACAAAGAAAATAAGGACGTGGACGTCGCGCTTTCCAAGCTGGTAACATTTGTGGATACCGAAGGCTTTTCCTCCATTAACCGCGAGGCGCAGTCGCGCTATGTTACCGTATCGGCGCAGATTGCCGACGGGTACAATATCGGGCTGGTTTCTGCGGATGTAAGCGAGGCGCTGAAGGAGTATGAGGTGCCGCAGGGCTACAGTCTGGAAATGGCGGGCGAGGACGAAACGATCAACGAGGCGATGGAGCAGGTCGGTCTGATGCTGGTACTTGCGCTGGCCTTTATGTATCTGATCATGGTGGCGCAGTTCCAGTCGCTGCTTGCGCCGTTTATTATCATGTTCACCGTGCCGCTTGCTTTTACGGGCGGTCTGTTTGCCTTATATCTTACGAATAATTCGGTCAGCGTCATTGCGATGATCGGTTTTGTAATGCTTTCCGGTATTATTGTAAACAACGGCATTGTGCTTGTGGACTATATCAATCAGCTTCGCCGCGGCGGCATGGACAAAAAGAGCGCGATTGTAGAAGCGGGCAGGGCAAGGCTGCGGCCGATCATTATGACGGCCTTAACGACCATTCTCGGCCTTACCACGATGGCGCTGGGAATGGGAATGGGCGCGGACATGGTGCAGCCGATGGCGATTGTTACAATCGGCGGACTGACTTACGGAACGCTGCTGACCCTGTTTGTAGTGCCGTGCATCTACGATCTGTTCCACCGCAACAAAGACATGTCCCAGGACGAGATTGTATAAAAGGTTTTACGGGGTATTGCCAAACCCGCCGGTCTTTGTCCTGTTTAAGCGGGCGGATAGGCAGAACAGCACAAAGCCGATCACAAACAGGACGGAAAGAACAGAAACGCCTGCGCTTGCGTTATCCGAGATCTGCGCCATCAGCCCCACGAGGGTTGTGCCGAAGAAGGACGCGCCTTTTCCGCAAATATCATAGATGCCGAAATATTCTCCTGATTTTTCGGGCGGAATGATTTTGGCAAAATAAGAACGCGACAATGCCTGAATCGCTCCCTGAAACATTCCGACCAGCACGGCGAGCAGCCAGAATTCCCACTGCCGGTCAAGCTGGATTGCAAAAAGCGCAATGCAGATATAAGCAAAGATACAGATTTTGATTAGCTTGTCCGTTTCGTATTGTTTGGACAGCTTTCCGAAAAGCAGCGCAAACGGAAACGCGACGATCTGCGTCACCAGAAGCGCGAGCAGCAGCCCTTGCGTATCAAGCCCCAGCGCGCTTCCGTAGGCGGTCGCCATCTCGATGATGGTATAAACGCCGTCGATAAAAAAGAAGAAGGCGAGCAGATACAGGAAGATGTTTTTCTGCCTGCGGATGTCTTTCAGGGTGCGGTAAAGACGGCGGAAACTTTCGCTTACCGGATGCTTGGGCGGATCGGCATAGTGAATCTGCCGATAGTGCTTTAACAGCGGCAGCGACATTGCCAGCCACCAGACGGCATTGATGAGAAAGGCGATTGTCATGGCCGTTCCCATGGAAATGCCGATGCGTTCGTTTGCGAGCACCAGAACGAGCGAGAGAATAAACGGAACGCAGCTTCCGATGTAACCCCAGGCGTAACCCTGCGAGGAGACGTTATCCATACTTTCGGGAGAACTTACGTCTACCAGCATCGAATCGTAAAAGATCAGGCTGGTGCTAAATCCAATCCGGGCGATCACAAAGACCGTAAGAAACAGCAGCCAGGATCTTGGGAAGGACAGGGCGACGCAGCCGGTTACGCCCAGCAGTACGCTGGCGGCAAACAGCGGCTTTTTGTAATTCTTTGTATCTGCGATGGTGCCGAGGATCGGACCGAGCAGGGCGACAATGACAGTGGCGGCAGAAACCGAGTATCCCCAGTAGGCAAGATAATCCACCTCCGACAGCCCCGCGCCGCCGGCAAGCGCGTTAAAATAAATGGGGATGATCGTGGCTACCAGCATCGTAAACGCAGAGTTCCCCACATCGTACAGTATCCAGAATTTTTCCAGTTTGGTAAGCTTGCCGTTCATAGTATCCTCCTATCGTTTGGCAGAGTTTGTTTTTCCCTTTCTTTATTATTTTAACACAAAGACAGAAAATAGAAACAGGGTATTTTCACAAAGATGGAATACGCGGGATATCCTGCGAATAAAATAGGGGAGCGGATAGTACCGTAAATGGTTTGTTGAAAAATAAAAGGCGATCCGATAAAATAAAAAAGAAGAAAAGAGAAAGAAAGGGATTGAAAATATTACACATAAGTAATATAATAATAAAACATAGAAAATATGAACAAAAGACAGGCGTTTGCACTATTGCGGTGCTATCTCCGGGAATATGGGGGCAATTTTTATTTTCATAGTCAGTTCGTGAAAGATTTGGGCGACATTCTTTCCCAAAATGTGTCGGGGCATGAGAAAAGATTGTTTCAGCTTCTGATAAAACAGCTTGAATATGTCAAAAATATGGGCGTCAGAGTAAATGAAGCGGACAGCAATGAAATTCTAAGCCATACCCAAACAGGTCGGATTTATTATTCCCTTCATCTTACGGACAAAGTCTTGAATATACGTCTGCTGATGACTTTCTTCGGGGAAAACGAACCTGTATTTTTAGCCGCTTTTTTTGAACGGGCCGGAAAGAGAAAATCGGATTATTCAAAGTGGATACCGATTATGGAGCGGCGCCGTAAACAAATGGAGGAATGAAACATTGAAAAAAGAATATTGCTGCGGACTTGACGATCTGCTGAACCTGTTTGACGAAACGCTTTCCGCTTCGGACATTCTGGCGGCGAAAGCGCTGGCGGAAGTATCCGGGAGCATTGTGAGCCGCCGGATGGAAATGGGAATGACGCAGAAGGAGTTTTCAAAGTATCTGGGCGTGTCGCAGAGCATGGTATCCAAATGGGAAAGCACCGATTATAACTTTACGGTAAAAGCCTTGGCCGATATCGCGGCCAAGCTGGATCTGGACCTGACCGTCCGCCTGCGCAAGCCGTACGAAGTGAAAGTTTCCCATAATGTAAAGACGCTTTGGAAAACCGCGGCTGCAGAGAATACCGCCTTTTGCGACGCGGGCTATTTAAACGCCCGTCCGTTTTTTAAGTTTTGCGTAAATTATCAGGATTTTTCAAGTCCGCTTACGGCGACTGCAAAATAGGAGGAACTGTGAATATGGTGCAATATGTAAACGCATTTTCGTGTGCAAAGGATAATGTCAATGAAGATTTCATTATTAATTTTATGCAGAATCTGCCGGTGATTCAAAAAGACGGCGTGCAGGACGATCTGGCGATCGAACCGGTAACTTCCGTGATCATGGGGAAAAGCATTGTCACAAAGCTGGTGAAAGCGCTGGAAGAGCTGCTGGAAGAGCAAATGGCGGAAGACGAGGATTCTTTGCCGCAAGACGGAGATTCTTTGCAGAAAGAATAAAAAGGGACATTACAGAAACGCTGCCGGATCCGTTTCGGCAGCGTTTTCAATCTTATTCACAGGAAAGACAGAGGGCGTTTCGTCATGCAAAAGAGGAAGATCAGAGATTCCATAGGGCAGATTGTTTACTGGACATCAGATGTCTTTGATTTATCCAGAGACACGCTGTTTTTTCTTCACGGATTGACAGCGGATCATACTATGTTTGAACAGCAGTTTGCGGCTTTTGCGGAAAGCTGTAATATTATTGCATGGGACGCTCCCGCCCATGGAGAGTCAAGGCCATATCCAGAGTTTACTTATGAAAACGCGGCAAACGGAATGAAAAAGATTCTGGATGAATGCGGCGTTGCCGCGGTGATCCTGATTGGGCAGTCTATGGGTGGATTTCTTTCGCAGGCTTTCATTTGCAGATATCCAGAGCGGGTGAAAGGCTTTGCGGCGATCGATTCGACGCCGTATGGGGATTATTATTCGAAAACCGATATGTGGTGGCTTAAGCAAATTGAGTGGATGGCAAAGCTGTTTCCGGAAAAATTACTGAAATCGGCTATGGCAAAACAAAATGCAATTACGCAAACCGGCCGGTCAAATATGGCGGCCATGATCGGCGGGTACCGGAAAGCAGAGTTATGTCACCTTATAGGAATCGGATACGCAGGCTTTTTGAAGGATAACCGGGTATGTGAAATTCCCTGCCCCGTTCTTCTGCTTGTCGGGGAAAAAGACCGCACAGGAAAAGTCAGAGCCTACAACAGAGAATGGGCAAAGCGGACGGGCTATCCGCTGATATGGATTCCAAACGCCGCGCATAATTCCAATGTTGATAATCCTGCTGCTGTGAACGAAAAAGTGATGCGTTTTGTTAAAAATCTGAAGTTCTTAAATGAATGTTTTGCACGAAGATGATCCGGGAAGGATGGAGATATGATGGAAATATTATACAGGGCGGCAGTGATGGATGATTTAGACGGCGTTTTCCGGATGGTAGAACGCGCCGTAAAACAAATGGAGCGGGAAAAGGTTTTTCAATGGGATAGTATTTACCCTGCAAGGGAAGATTTTAGAAATGATATTCAGGAAAAATCGCTATATATAGGTACAATCCATGATAAAATAGCGGTTGTCTATGCCGTAAATGAACAATGCGACGAGCAATATCAAAACGGAAAATGGCAATACACAGATGAGAATTATAAGGTAATCCACAGGCTGTGCGTTTCTCCGGATTTTCAAAATAAAGGCGTTGCGCGTATGACGTTGATACATATTGAGAAGGAGTTAAATTCTCTTGGAGTCGGGGCAATACGGCTTGACGTATTCTGCGAAAATCCGTATGCGCTGAAATTATACGCGAATGCCGGCTATCAAAAAACGGGTGTTGCTTGCTGGAGAAAAGGCAAATTCCTTTTAATGGAGAAACGGATATGCGAAGAATCCTCTCTACCGATACGGTAAATAGTTTATAAATCGCCTCACTGCAAGGGAAGCATTTTTTTACTTCTGAGAGCAAGCCCAATATTTCGGTATGCCGGAACATCAAGCTCCTTTGCAATGATTCGGTAAGGCACTCGCTTTAAAATAAGCTGCGGCAATATACTGATACCGAGACCGCTTTCTACCATTGACATGATGGCGTAATCGTCCCAGGTAGTGAAATGAATCTTTGGCGTTAAACGGTATCTTTCAAATATTTCAGATATTTCTGCCTTAGCCCCCTTTTCAAGCAGCAATTCATAATCAACGTTTGGATAATCTTTCTGAAATTCCTTAATGATATTTGGCAGCCAGTGCGTTGCCACGCTGGAAAAAGTGCCAATACGGATAAGCCCTGATTGCAGGCCGTTCAGATCGTCTACCGCCATTTGCAGTTTCTCAAATTCTGCAACAATGTTTTTCGTATAGGGCAGCAACTTCATTCCGTCCGAGGTGAGCCTTACGCCGCCCGAATTGCGTTCAAGAAGCGATATGCTTCATTCTTTTTCAAGATCGCTGATCATTCTGCTGATACTGGCCTGCGAATAGTTCAGCAGTTCCGCCGCTTTTGTAAAACTCCTGCATTCTGCTGTTTTTACAAAAGACAAATATTTTTGAAAATTCATTTCCATATCCATCATTCGCTTTCCAATAGATAGAAAGCAAAATCAAGAAAAGGAGTTTCCTTTAAAGTGATATGAAAAAGCCATACTTAAAATATCTTGCGGGACTTCTGCTTTTTGGCTCGAACGGAGTAATCGCAAGCTATATTCATCTTTCCAGCTATGAGATTGTCCTGCTGCGCTCGGTGCTTGGCATCGCTTTGCTGCTGGGATTATTTCTTATTACAGGACACCGTTTTACCGCCTTCCGGCAAAAAAAGGATTTGCTGTTTCTTGCTCTTTCGGGTATTGCGATGGCGGCAGCAGCAGGAATAAATGCGCAGGGCTTATTATGCGCCGGATTGTCGGCAGTTGCTTATGCCGTTATGGTACTGTCAAATAAAATGGCAAAAGAAATCACCGGAACAGAAAATGCAACAATACAGCTTTTTTGCACCGCTGTTGTTGTCTGTGCTGATTCTGCATGAAACAATGACGCCGCTGCAAATTCTGGGAGCATTTTTGATTATCGGCGGCGCTGTTTTCGGTGAATGTTACACGGGCAGGAAGCAGCCGTGATAACTCTATGGCAATTATGCCGTCTTTCGTACCCATGTGCAGAAATAATCGAGCAGCAGCATTTCATCCTCTCGGCTGCGGGCATAGATTTCATATTCTTCCGCTCTTTCGCCAAGCAATGCGCAAAGCCCTCTGGTTCGCGTGGATTCTTCGGTCAAATCCGTCTTCTCCCCGCTGGGAGATTCAATCCATACCTGTCCGCAGCAGCGGTTGAGCAATTCATTAAACGCCGACAATTCTTTCATTGATCTGATCTTCATTCTGATTCCTTCTTTCTAAAATGGAGTAGTCATGTTTTCTGCTTTGTGATATAATAATATCGCATACTTAGACTTTATAAAATAATAATTCAGCCATATTTTATAACTATAAAGACAAATATGGAAAGGGAATGGCGATATGATTATAAATCAACTCACGCTCAGCGACAATCTGCAGGAAAGGCCGGTCAATCAGGGGAAAGCGTTTCCTCTGTCTACCCGTTATGTCGATTTGGGGAAATGGCGTACTCCTTCGGTTCCGTGGCACTGGCACAGCGAACCGGAATTTCTGTGCCTGCTTAGAGGGAGCCTGAAAATTTTTACCGCACATCAGGAGTACATACTCTCAGAAGGGGACGGATGTTTTGTGAACTGCAATGTCCTGCACCGCATGTCCAGGCTCCCCAAAACACAGGCGGTTTTCCTTGCGCAGCACTGGGACGTATCGCTGCTTGGCGGCGTACGCGGCAGCATTTTTGAACAGAAATATCTGAATCCCGTGCTGGAATGTAAGGAACTGGAAGCGCTGCCTTTCCTGCTGCAAAATGCAAATCAGCGCAGGATTCTGGAACACATCCGGACGTCCTGCGACGCGGTTGATTCCGAAGAAGACGGCTATGAAATGATCGCCCGGAATGAACTGTCGTCGGCATGGCTTTTGATGAGAAAGGAGATTCCACGGGAAGCGCGGCAGCGCCAAAACAGCGAAAATCCCGCGGAAGCGCGCGTTAAAAGGATGATGCTGTATATCCGGGAACACTATCAGGAAAAGCTGTCCCTGGAAGAAATCGCAGATGCGGCGAACATCAGCACCCGGGAATGTCTGCGTGATTTCCGGCAATATTTGCACACCACTCCGTTTAGCTATCTCATCGATCATCGGCTGAACGCCGCGGCTGACAGCCTTCTGGCTTCCGGCCTTCCGGTGACGGAGATCGCGATGAACTGCGGCTTCTCCTCCGGCAGTTATTTTACAAAGCTGTTCCGGGAAAAATTTCAGATAACCCCGCTGGAATACCGCAAGGCAAACGCCGATCCAAACATGAAAAGCGGGCGAGATTTTCTTCATTTGGAAGATTGATAAAATTTGCAAATGCAAATTATAAAATATAAATGCAAAATATAATTGACATTTCGTTTGCAAGATGATAAGATGATACTGTCCGGAAAAAATGCGCATGGATAAGCGGACGCGTCCAAATTAAGGGAGGAACGCAGATGAAGAATCTGAAGATGAAGTTTGCCAGAATGGAACGCAATCTTTCACAAATTGAACTGGCAAAGAAAGTAGGGGTGACGCGGCAGACGATCGGGATGATTGAAGCGGGCGATTACAACCCTACTTTAAAGTTGTGTATTGCGATCTGCCGGGAACTTGGAAAAACATTAGACGACCTGTTTTGGGAGGAGGATAGAAATAATGAAGAAGAGAAGAACGTTTATGGATGAAGAACGGCTGGATGAGCGTCAGGAACAGACGCTGCTGAAAATGGAAAGCAAAGCGTTCTGGATGATGTATGTTCTGCTTGCGGCGTCTGTCGTTATCCAGCGCGTACTGTTTCCCTCAAAAATGGAACTGGCTGCGGGAGAAGGCGTGATTTTGCTGCTGATGTCCGTCTATGCGGTGGGAACTTCGCTTTATCACGGGATCTGGGACAGAAAAATTGCGCCGACGCGCAGAAATCATACGATCATCAGCACGGCGGCGGCGCTGATAAGCGCGCTTTGCGTAGGGATCGTGCATCAGAGGGCGTATCACAGTTGGCGGGGCACGCTGTTGTCCGTTTTGATATCGGCCGCGATTACGTTTGTCCTGTGCCTGTTTATCCTGTCGGCGCTTGCAAAAATATTTTATAAACGCACGGACGCCATGGAAAATGCAGACCGTTTCGACCGGGACTGACAGCCGCGCCCGCTCAGAAACAGAATAAAAAGAACGAAGAAATGGGAGAGATTTGTATGGAGAGAATCATTCTTGCCTCCGCCTCGCCGCGGCGCAGACAGCTTTTAGAACAGGCGGGGATTCCGTTTGAAACCGTTGTAAGCAACGCGCGGGAAATCATCACAAAAACGGAGCCCGGACAGATTGTGGAGGAGCTGTCCTGCTGTAAAGCGCAGGCGGTGCGGCAGGCTTTGGGTGCGAAAACGCCGGAAGAAGGCGCGTCCGGCGGAAAAGCGGATGCAGAAACAGACAGGCTCATACTCGGCGCTGATACGATTGTAGTGCTGGACGGGAAGATTCTGGGAAAACCCGGGAACGCGGACGGCGCCCGCCGAATGCTTGCCGCCCTGCAGGGACGGACGCATCAGGTGTATACCGGCGTAACGCTGATAAGAAAAGAGACGGTACATTCGTTCCATGAACGGACGGAGGTGTCTCTCTATCCGATGGACGAACAGGAGATAGAAGATTATATACAAAGCGGCGACTGTATGGATAAGGCAGGAGCCTATGGCATACAGGGCCGCTTTGCTGTACATATCAAAGGAATCAACGGGGATTATAACAATGTGGTCGGACTGCCGCTTGGCCGGCTGTGGCAGGAATTGAAACAGCGCCGGCTGTGGCTGCCCTGATCTTAGCTTAGTCTTGTCCGTCCGTTATTTCCAGCCGCACATTGGAGATGTGAAGCGTCGCCGATGACGGCTGGTTTCCCATGTTGAATTCCACTCTGCCGTTTGCGTCGTCGTCGCCTGTCATCGTAAAGTCGAAGGTGTAAGTAGTCTTTTTTGTGGTAATGGTGGTTTCCGTATCTTCCAGATAGCGGATCCACGACACGTCGGGCGCTGTAACGGCCGGTTTCATGGTCCGCTCTTCGTCTGCGTAGGCGTCAAAGGACAGACGGTAAGAACATCCCTTTTTCATCGGCATGCCGGGCTGCACCAACTGCACGCTGTAATCCAGTTCGCCCGGATTTTGGGTGTCGATTTGAATTTCATTGTCGTGAATGGAAGCGCTGGCAACGCCTTCGCCTGCGGTCAGGAAGGACCAGTTCTGCGTATCGTCCAGTGCTTCTTCCTCTGAGAAATCTCCGTTCGTCAGAAAGTTGCCCGTTTCATCCGCTTCTTTCCATACCACTTCGCGCACCGGCTTTTCTACGTCGGTATCGTATGCGTCTTTTTGATACACTTTCACATAATCTACCACAAGCTGCGCGTTTTCATCAAACGCGCCGTCCGGATCGGGGTCGCCCGGCCAGCTTCCGCCCACGGCGAGATTTAAAATCATATAAAAAGTCTGGTTAAAGGGAGCGGGATAGGGCTGTTCTTCGCCTCCGTCCACTTAAAAGCGGAATTCGCCCGGATCCCACTCGCAGGCAAATACATGGAAATCATCGGAAAAATTATCGGCGTCCAGTTTTTTGCTTCCCTGACTTTCTCTGTGCGGTTCGCCGTAATGGATGGTGGCGTAGGAGGTGTCGGTTTGGTTGCCGAGCACTTCCATAATATCGATTTCACCGCATTTGGGCCATTGCCCATAAAGGCTCTCTTCGGTCGGCATCATCCAGAAAGCCGGAAGAAAGGCGTTGCCGTAAGGAACCTTCAGCCTTGCTTCAAATCTGCCGTACAGAAAATCCTGTTTATGCTGGGTATTGATCCGGCCGGAAGTATAAGATACCTTTCCGGATTCGTCTACATATTTACGCGCCTGCAGGATCAGGAAACCGTCTTTTACGATTACGTTTTTCTCTTCCGGTGCGGCGGAGCGGTTTTCTTCTTCTCCCACATAGCGCTGCGATTCGTTGTTTACCCAGCCGGGTTCGTGCGGTTCGTAATTCCAGTTCGCAGTGTCCAAAGCGTCCCCGTCGAACTGGTCTTCCCATACCAGATCTTCCTGCGTGTAGTTTCCCGCGCCGCCGGATTCGGCAAGGCATACGGCGGGGGACAATATCAGAGCCGCGCCGGCAAGCAGAGCGGCGGCAACCTTTGTTTTCATAAGTTTCCCTCCCGGATTATTTCTGTGTGAGCAGACGCAGCATGTCCTTGCGGATCGGATCGTAATGCGCGTCGGCAAGTCCAAAGTCCATTTCCTTATAAGACCATAACGCATAGTGAATATCGTATTCCCCGTAAACCGCCACCACATCTTCAAACCATCTCAGGGTATCGGCCACAGGCGCCCGGTCGATTACGCCGAATTCACCGCAGTAAAGCCTCACGCCGGCGGCTTTTGCCGCATCTACGGCCTCCTGAACGATACTGCGCAGGAACGGCCTGCCCATCCTTTCCTCCCGGAAAGACG
>CANQJX010000032.1 GCA_947624335.1 uncultured Marvinbryantia sp. | reverse complement strand
TTTCCGGACACGATCGAGGGAGGCGTGTGGCAGCAGGTTGACGGTTCTGCGCAGTTCCAGCCAACTTTGGACGGCAGGATCGATTCTGTTGAGGTTACGGACGAAACCATCGAGGCGGTAGACAGAGTGCTTGCGGGAGAAGATTACTCACAGGGCGCATTGTTTTTCATGGCGCGGGTTTCATCGGATGACAGCAGCGTGGGATGGTTTGATAAGACGCTGACGCTGTTGTTTGAACATGGCGGACATGAATACTATACATTATCAAAAGATGCAAAAGTATCCTGACGAAAGCTGCGGGGTGGGCGGTGCCGCCCCGCGGCTTTTTTGCGCCGGCGTATTCTTTTTCCCGTATTGATTTTTAAAAAGAATGTTGTTACAATGTTGTACAGTGGAGGTAGATGCTATGGACTTACTTTATAAAAGCACAAGAAACGGCGGCGCGGCGGTCTCCGCTTCGCAGGCGATTTTAAAGGGGCTGGCGGACGACGGCGGGCTGTTTGTGCCGGAGCGGATCCCGAAACTGGACGTCGGCATGGCGCAGCTTACAACGATGAGCTATCAGGAAACGGCCTACGAGGTAATGAAGCTGTTTCTTACCGATTTTACGGAAGCAGAATTAAAAGACTGTATCCGCAGGGCGTATGACCGGAAATTTGACACTGCCGAAATCGCGCCTTTAAAGAAGCGGGACGGCGTATATTATCTGGAATTATTTCATGGGGCGACAATCGCGTTTAAGGATATGGCGCTTTCCATTTTGCCGCATCTTTTAACGGCGTCCGCAAAAAAGAACGCGGTGCGCAACGAAATCGTGATTCTCACGGCAACTTCCGGGGATACCGGGAAGGCGGCGCTTGCCGGGTTTGCCGATGTGCCGGGCACGCGGATCATTGTATTTTATCCCAAGGACGGCGTCAGCCCCGTCCAGGAAAAGCAGATGGTAACGCAAAAGGGAAAGAATACTTATGTGATCGGCATACGCGGCAATTTTGACGACGCCCAGAACGGCGTCAAAAAGATGTTTAACGACCGCGAACTGGCGCGGGAGATGGAGGCAGCGGGCTTTCAGTTTTCTTCCGCAAATTCCATAAATATCGGACGGCTGGTGCCGCAGGTGGTTTATTATCTGTACGCCTACACGCGCCTGCTTGCGGCGGGAGAAATCCAGGAAGGCGAGAAGATCAACGTAACGGTGCCGACCGGGAATTTCGGCAACATTCTTGCGGCTTATTATGCGAAACAGATGGGCGTGCCGATTCAGAAGCTGATCTGCGCGTCCAATGAAAATAAAGTGCTGTATGATTTCTTTACTACCGGCGTATACGACCGGAACCGTCCGTTTATCCTTACCACGTCGCCGTCGATGGATATTCTGATTTCCAGCAACCTGGAACGGCTGATCTATAAGATCGCGGGAGAGGACGCGGCGAAAAACCGCGCGCTGATGGAGGCGCTTGCGTCGGACGGCAGATACGGGATCACGGAAGACATGAAAGAGCGGCTTGCCGATTTTGCCGGCGGCTATGCTTCGGAAGCGGAAGTGGAGCGCGAGATCAAAAGAGTCTATGAAAAGACGGGATATGTTCTCGATACGCACACGGCGGTCGCGTCCGCGGTTTACCAAAAATATCGCGGGGAAAGCGGGGACGGCGCAAAGACGGTGATCGCATCCACGGCGAGCCCGTATAAATTTACAAGAAGCGTTATGCGCGCGATTGACCGGAAATACGACGCGATGACCGACTTTGAACTGGCGGACGAGCTGGCAAAGATTTCAAAGACGGACATTCCCGCGGCGATTGAGGAAATCCGCACGGCGCCCGTGCTGCACGATACCGTTGTGGAAAAAGACGGCATGAAAGCGGCCGTAAAGAAGATTCTGGGAATATAGGGAGGAAAAGAGAATGAGTTCTATGTTTTCGCTGATCGATCTTCTGATCGTCGGCTGCGGTGTATATGTTCTTTATGTGTATTATTGCCTGAAATTTAAAGGCGAGATCAAAGAAGCCCTGCTGCTTCCCAAGGGAATCAGCGCGGGCCGCTGCAAGGACAAAGAAGGCTATATCCGGGAAATGTCCAATAAAGTGCTTATATTCGGAATCGTAGTGCTTGCGTGCGGGATTCTGTGCATCATGGAGGATGAATACCGGATGCTCGGCAGATTCTACCTTCTGGTTATGCTGGTATTTGCCGTGACGACGGTCTGGTTTGCCGTGCAGGGGAAAAAAGCGGTAAAAAAATACTGGGAATAAAACAGTGCGCATAAAAAACGGACGCCGCAAGGCGTCCGTTTTTTTTAACGGTTTTTCAGGGGCGTATAAGCCTGACGTTCCTGTACCGCCCGATAAGCGGGACGAATGATTTTGCCGTTGTTAACCAGTTCTTCGATCCGGTGCGCGCTCCAGCCTACCATACGCCCGGAGGCAAAAATTGGAGTGAATAATTCGGTGGGCAGATCCAGCATACTATAAACGAAACCGCTGTAAAAGTCCACGTTGGGGCTTACGCCTTTGTAAATATGGCGTTCCCTTGCGATCACTTCGGGCGCCAGCCGTGCAACCGCGGCATATAACCGGTATTCTTCCTCCCGCCCCTTTTCTTTGGAAAGCTTCTGGACAAACGCTTTTAAGATATTGGCGCGCGGATCGGACAGCGAATATACGGCATGTCCCATACCGTAGATCAGCCCCGCATGGTCAAAGGCTTCTTTATTCAGCAGCGCGCTTAAATAAGAGGCGATCTGGTCCTCGTCGGTCCAGTCCCCGATTGCCTGCTTCATATCTTCAAACATGCGCACGACTTTGATATTGGCGCCGCCGTGGCGCGGGCCTTTCAAGGACGCCAGGGAAGCCGCCATCGCAGAATAAGTATCCGTTCCCGACGATGTGACTACATGGTTGGTAAAGGTGGAATTGTTTCCGCCTCCGTGTTCCATGTGCAGAATCAGCGCAAGATCCAGAATGCGCGCTTCCAGCTTTGTATACCGGCTGTCCGGACGCAGAAGATACAGAATATTTTCCGCCGTTGACAGCTGCGGCTGCGGCACATGGATAAACAGGCTGTTGCCGTCGTGATAGTGGCTGTATGCCTGGTAGCCGTACACGGACAGGATCGGCACAATGCTGATTAGCTGCATACACTGGCGCAGCACATTGGGGATCGAAATATCGTCCGCGCGGTCGTCGTAGGCGTATAAGGTAAGAATGCTTCGCGCAAGCGTATTCATCATATCGTTGCTGGGCGCTTTCAGAATAATATCGCGTACAAAGTTGGTAGGAAGCGTCCGGTAGGATCCCAGACGGTCCGAAAACTGCTTCAGATTCTTGCTGTCGGGAAGCGAACCGAAAAGCAGCAGGTAGGCAACCTCTTCAAATCCAAAACGGTTGTCGCTGAGAAAGCCTTTTACAATATCTTCAATATTAATGCCGCGGTAATAAAGCTGCCCGTCGCAGGGGACGCGTTTATTTCCGGATACAGCAAACGAACAGATTTCGGATATTTCCGTAAGTCCCGCGAGAACGCCCTGACCGTTCAGGTCGCGCAGGCCGCGCTTTACCTCGTATGTCGTGTAAAGATCGGGGTCGATGGCGCTCGAAGTTTCGCAAAGCTTCGCGTATGCAAGGATATCGGGTGTAATTTCCGAAAAATTTGCCATATAGTATCCTCCGTTTCTCTGAAAATAAGACTGCGCCAAAGGCACAAGGCGCAAATGTCTTTATTAGTATAGCATAAATTGGAATATAAAGA
The DNA here is from genome assembly GCA_947624335.1 of uncultured Marvinbryantia sp. Taxonomy (GTDB): domain Bacteria; phylum Bacillota; class Clostridia; order Lachnospirales; family Lachnospiraceae; genus Marvinbryantia. The sequence goes on along the minus strand of CANQJX010000032.1, from coordinate 8,204 downwards.
TAGTTAAGAAAATATAAATTATTTCGGAAGCAAATTAAGATGTTGACTTTTCGAACGACAGATGCGATAATTAAGAAAAGTCTCAGAAATAACCTGAAATGTTCGATAACTCCTGCCGTTTTGAACCTACATCAACTTTAAACGGGATTCCTACATTGCCGATTGGATGTCAGGCCCCCGCAGTCAGGGGAAGGCAGAAGAGAGGTTGCGGTTACCCACCTAGCATTGCTAGGAGTCAAGAGGCAGGAACCGGCATTTCGGGCGTTGTATAGAGAGCCTTACGGCTCTCTATTTAATACTTTTTGCCGTACCGAAAATTTAATGAGAAGGAGATACATATGGGGATCAAAGTAAGTGAGTTTGGAAAACTGGCCGACGGCAGACAGGCGCACCTTATCACGGTGGCCAATGCAAACGGCATGACGATGGAAGTGACGGACTACGGCGCAACGCTGGTGTCTGCGGTAACCGCGGACCAAAACGGGAAATATGCGGACGTGGTGCTGGGGTATGCCGATGTGGTGGATTATGCGAAAAACGGCGGATATCTGGGCGCGACGATCGGCAGAAACGGGAACCGCATCGGAAAAGCCGCGTTTACCATCAACGGCACAGAGTATCAGCTTGGAAAAAATGAGAACGCAAATAACCTTCACAGCGGGCCGTGCGGATATAACGCGGTGATCTGGGATATGGAGCTGGACGAAAGCGCCAACACGGTAATCTTTTCCCACCACAGCCCCGACATGGATCAGGGGTTTCCGGGAAACTTTGACGTTACGGTATCGTTTACCTTAACCGATCAAAACGAGATCAAAATTCATTACCACGGGAAATCGGACCGGGATACGATTGCGAATCTTACGAATCACAGCTATTTCAATCTGGAAGGGCATGACAGCGGAAGCGTTCTCGGACATCTTTTGTGGATCGACGCGGACGCGATCACGGCGACGGACGCGGAGTCTATTCCTACCGGCGAACTTCGTCCGGTAGAGGGAACGCCGTTTGATTTCCGCACGGAAAAACCGATTGGGCGCGATATTGAAAAAGAAGACGACCAGTTGGAAAAAGGCGGCGGCTATGACCATAATTTTGCGCTGAATACGGACGGTTCCCTGAAACTGGTGGCGCGGGCAAAAGCGCCGGTCAGCGGCAGGGTGATGGAAGTATATACGGATTGCGTGGGCGTGCAGCTTTATACGGGCAACTTTATCGAAGACGGCTGGATTGGCAAAGATGGGAAGGCATACCAAAAACGCGGAGGTTTCTGCCTGGAAACGCAGTTTTTCCCGGATGCGATCCACCATGCGAACTTCAAATCTCCGATCTTAAAGGCGCAGGCCGACTACGATACCACAACGATTTACAAGTTTAGCTGATTGCGGCACAGGATAACGCAGAAAGAAGATACGCCCGGCATTTGCCGGGCGTTTTGCGCGGCGGTTATCCGGGACGGCGATCAAAGGAAAAGAGAAGGTGGACGATGAAACGGATCCTATTTTTATGCGCCGGCATACTGGCGGTTCTTTCCCTGTGTTTTGCAGACGGGTATCGGCAGCGGCAGCGCGCCGTAGAAACGGTTGCGGCGCAGACGCCCGCAGCGGATACGAAGATCCGCGTTTTGCTGAAAACAGCCGGGTTTCAGTCGGAATATCACGAGCAGGTTACGGTTGCTTCCGCGAACGGTTTTACGGTGCGAAGCCAGGGGGAAAACAAGGAAAAAGAAACGCGCGTCCCGGCGGGCGAAGAACAGACCTATACGCCGGACGCGCAGGCATTTGCGGATGCGGACGTACTGCGCCTGACTGCGAAAGACGGGAGCTTTTTTATCCGCGGCCTGCAGCGGGAGCGCAAAAGCGAGGTTTATGAGGGCGAACTGGAATTGCGCAGGACCGATTCCGGAATCCTGCTGATCAACGAACTTCCGCTGGAATCGTATCTTTACGGGGTAGTGCCGAGCGAAATGCCCTCGTCCTACCCGGCGGAGGCGCTGAAAGCGCAGGCTGTGTGCGCGCGCACTTATGCAAAAAAACGGATACAGCAGGAGAGCGCGTCAGAATTTTTTGCGGATGTGGACGACAGCGTTTCCTATCAGGTATACAATAATCAGGACCGCGCCGCGTCGACAGACGCCGCCGTAAACGATACGGCGGGGATGGTACTGGCGTCGGCAGACGGGCTGATCGACGCGCTGTATTATTCTACTTCCTGCGGGCTGGACCGGAACCTGGATCTGTCGGAGGAAGCGGCTGTTCGCGCGTTTTTGTCTCCGGATTCCGCAGAGGCTTCCCTGTCCTGCGAAGCGCAGGAGGCATGGTATCGCTGGCAGACCGATATTTTTCTGGAAGATCTGCAGGATGTGTCGGAGCTGCGCGTACAGGAACGCCTCAAAAGCGGCATTGTCAATCAGCTTCTGGCGACGTACGCGAACGGTACGCAGCGGCTTCTTGAGGGGGAATACGCAATCCGGGACTTTCTGGCGGACGCGTCGCCCGTCATTACTTTGCAGGACGGGGTGCAGATCGGGCAGCCGGATCTGATTCCGAGCGCCGTTTTTGTCATGCAGCCGCTTTACGAAGAAGAACGGCTGTACGGATACCATCTGCTGGGAGGCGGATACGGGCATGGAAACGGCATGAGCCAGAACGGGGCGAAACATCTGGCCGAAGAGGGCGCGGCCTATCCGGAAATTTTGCGGACATACTACAAAGACGCGGCGCTTACGGCGGGATGACTTGCGAAAAAAGACAGTCCATGGTACACTGTAAAAAAGAAAAAGCGCGGAGGGCATATGGAGAAATATTCAGGCTATATCAGAATCTTCAGCCGCTTTATGGGAAAGATGAAAAAAGACAGGATCGACGCATTTGCGGCGCAGTCGGCGCTGTTTATCATTATGAGTTTTTTTCCGTTCGCCATGTTAGTGCTGACGCTGATCCAGTATACGCCGATTTCGGCGGATATGGTGCTGGAACTGATGATGGAAGCGCTGCCGCCCAGCTTTTATGACGTGATCGTAGGGATTGTAAAGGAACTGTTTACCAGCTCTACTGTGCTTCTGTCCGGAACCGTGATCGCGGCGTTGTGGGCGACCGGGCGCAGCATCATAGCGATTACCAACGGGTTAAATTCTGTGCGCGGCGTGCAGGAAAGCCGCAATTATTTCTATATGCGCCTGCGCTCCGGGATATATATTTTGTTTTTGGTGGTCGCCATTTTGCTTGCCGTGATTTTGCTGCTGTTCGGCAACCTGATCCAGGGGAAAATTTTAGATTATATTCCGGTGCTGCAAAAGTTTACCGGAATGATTATCGGCGTGCGCGCGGTGATCTCCATTCTGATCTTATCGCTGGTCTTTCTTTCGATGTACTGCGCGCTTCCGAACTGCAGAGTCAATATTATCTGCCAGATACCGGGCGCCGTATTCGCGGCGGCGGCATGGTCCATCTGCTCCTATGGATTTTCGATTTACTTTGATCTGGCGGGCAGCTTTTCCAGCGTGTACGGAAGCCTTACCACCGTCGTAATGATTATGCTCTGGCTTTATTTTTGTATGTGGCTGCTTTTTGCCGGGGCGGAAGTAAATTGCTATCTGGAATATCCCGACGCGTTCGAGGAGAACTAAAGCAGCCACATAAAAATCATCCGAGTGTCGTTTTCTTTTTGCCGAGGTAGGCGGTTTTGATCGCCTCGTCCTCCAGCAATTCTTTGCCGGAACCCTGCATGGTAATTTTTCCGGTTTCCATTACATACGCCATATCTGCCGCCTGAAGCGCCATGTTGGCGTTCTGCTCGATCAGCAGGATCGTTACGCCCTGCTTATGGATTTCTTTGATAATATCAAAAATCCCTTTTACAATCAGAGGGGCAAGCCCCAGGGAAGGCTCGTCCATCATAATCAGCTTCGGACGGCTCATCAGCGCGCGCGCCACGGCCAGCATCTGCTGCTCTCCGCCGGAGAGGGTGCCGCCCGCCTGCCAGTGCCGTTCTTTCAGGCGCGGAAAGAGATCGTAGACCCAGTTCAGGTCGTCTGTCAGGTCGTCTTTGCGCGTATAGGCGCCGATTTTCAGATTTTCCAGTACGGTCAGATCGGGAAAAATCTTTCTGCCTTCCGGCACCAGCGTAATCCCGCGCGAAACGATTTCGTTGGTATCTTTGCCGGTGATGTCTTCGCCGAGGAACTCAATCGTCCCGGACGCCGGCTTTACCAGCGAGACAATGGAGCGCAGGGTGGTCGATTTCCCGGCCCCGTTCGCGCCGATCAGCGTGATGATGCTTTTTTCGGGCACTTCAAAGCTGATTCCTTTTACGGCCTCAATGCCGCCGTAATTTACTTTCAGATCGTTTACTTTAAGCATCTTCACTCACCCCCAGATATGCGTCGATTACATGTTGGTTATTCTGTATCTCGTCCGGCGTACCGTGCGCGAGAAGCTTGCCGAAATCCAGCACATATACGCGGTCCGAGATCTGCATTACCAGATCCATATGATGTTCGATGATAAAAATGGTCAGATGATAGGTTTCGCGGATCTGGAGAATAAACTCCGCAAGCTCCTGCGTCTCCTGCGGGTTCATGCCGGCGGCGGGTTCGTCCAGAAGCAGAAGCTTCGGTTCGGTCGCCAGCGCGCGCGCAATTTCCAGCCGGCGCTGAATGCCGTAGGGCAGAGAACCGGCAATCTCATCTTTTAAATGATCCAGGTTCTGCATCTTCAGAAGTTCCAGCGTTTCCGCGCGCATCCGCGCTTCTTCCGCATGATTCAAATGGAAGGCGGCGGTAAACAGGTTCTGCTTTGCGCGCATATGCTTTGCGATCAGCACATTTTCAAATACCGTCATGGAAGAGAAAAGACGGATATTCTGGAAGGTGCGCGCGATCCCTTCTTTGGTGATTTTATCCGGCGTAGGGAGAATGCGCTTTGCGTATTTCCCGGCGTTTTCTCCCCGGTACAGCTTTTTCATTTTTCCGTGCGGATAGCTTTCCACAATTTCCGTTCCGCAAAAAGACACGGATCCGTTGGTCGGTTCATATACGCCGGTGATGCAATTAAAAGCGGTTGTTTTACCGGCCCCGTTCGGCCCGATCAAAGCCACGATTTCCCCTTCGTTTACTTCAAGGGAAAGGTTATCGACGGCGACTACGCCGCCAAACTGCATGGTAACATCGTTTACACGGAGGACATTTGCACTCATTGTTTAACCTCCTTTTTCTTACCGGGATTTTTAAAAAATCGGAAAATCCCGTTGATGGAAAATTCCCTGTTGCCCATGATGCCGTTGCGGGCAAACAATACAATCGCCATGATGATCACGGAGAAAACAACTTTTCGGAAACCGGCGCGCAAAAGCGGCACATGGAAATTCCCGATTGTCATTTCCGTATCGAGGAAACGCAGCCACCATTCGGACGATGCGATAAATAAGAACGATGCGATACAGCTTCCGGTTACGGAGCCAAGGCCGCCGATTACGACGATCAGCAGGATTTCGTAGGTCATAGAGGAGCGGAAAGTCGCCGCCTGAATGGAAGTCTGATACATCGCCAAAAGAGCGCCGCCGATTCCGGCAAAAAAGGAAGATATGCAAAATGCCATTCGCTTATGCTTCGCCAAATTGATGCCCATTGCTTCCGCCGCAATCTCATCGTCCCGGATCGCTTTAAAGGCGCGCCCGTAGGACGAATTGATGATCAGCACCATAATGCCGATACAGACGGCCGAAACGATAAACGGATAGAGCGTCGTGGAGAACGACGGATATTTGCGCAGCATATTGGAACCGTTGGTGATAACGCCAAGTTCGTCCCACTGGAAAAACGCGCGGATGATCTCCGCAAATCCCAGCGTGGCAATCGCCAGATAGTCGCTTTTTAAGCGCAGCACCGGAAGCCCGATCAGCCATGCGAACAGCGCGGCAAGCAGTCCCGCGGCAAGCAGGCCGACGATAACCGGGACAGAAAAATGAATGATTCCGCCGCCGTAATACATATATACCGATCCGCGGTCCGCCGCCGGAATGGTCAGCACGGCGTAGGTATAGGCGCCGATCAGCATAAAGCCCGCCTGTCCTAAGGAAAACAGGCCGGTAAAGCCGTTTAACAGGTTCATGGAAACGGCAACCAGAGAATAAATACATCCCTTTTTCAGCACTGCGAGCGCAATGTGGGTAGGGGGAAGGATCCGCTCCAGGATCAGGATTAACGCCAGCGCGGCTAAAAGAAGCAGCGCCGCAATGACCGTATTTCTTTTCTTATTCATATCAGCCGCCTCCTTTTAGACTTTATCTGTGGCGCCTTCGCCAAACAGACCGGTGGGTTTAAAAATTAAAATAACAATCAAAAGCGCAAAGGTGAACGCATCGGAAAAGGTGGTCCAGCCCAGCCCTTTGATAATGTTTTCGCAGATGCCGATGATAAACGCGCCGATGACAGCGCCGGGAATCGAACCGATTCCGCCGAATACCGCGGCGACAAACGCTTTTAAACCCGGCATGGCGCCGGACGTGGGGATAACGGACGCATAATTGGTAAAATACAAAAGCGATCCCACCGCCGCGAGAAACGAACCGATCAGAAACGTTACGCTGATGACATTGTCTACTTTAATCCCCATCAGACGGCTTGTCTCAAAGTCATTCGCCGCCGCGCGCATCGCCATGCCGATCTTTGTGTGGTTGATCAACTGCATCAGGGCAAAGACCAGGATGATTGTAAGGATGGGGGTAACCAGCGTTACCATTTTGGTGGTTGCGGGGCCTACTTGAACCGTGTTGGAAATAAACGGGATAGAAGGATAGGTCTGCGCCAGGCCGCCGGTGACATAAAGCGCGAGATTCTGTAACAGATAAGAAACGCCGATCGCAGAGATCATAACCGACATACGCGGCGCGCTGCGCAGCGGTTTGTATGCGGCGCGCTCCACAAGCAAACCGAGCGCTACCGTAACAATCAGCGTCAGCGGGATAGACAGGTACAACGGCATCACTGTGGTGGAATAGACTGTCACAAGCGCCGCTACCATAAAAATATCGCCGTGCGCAAAGTTGATCAGACGGAGAATGCCGTAGACCATCGTATAACCGATGGCGATTAGGGCATACTGCCCTCCGACGGAAATGCCGGCAAGAAGATAGGGCAGATTTTTGCTGATAAAATCCATGCTGGAACTCCTCTCTTCATTTTTCAAAAAGAAGAGGCTGCATGTTTGCAGCCTCCCCTGTCTGCTTATTTTGGTAAATTGTGAAAACGGATTACTCGATTCCCTGCTCTGCGACAAAGTCCCAGGCGCCCGTTTCGGTATTCGCTTTCTTTACATACGCCGTGTTGCGGATCGCGTCGCCGTTTTCCGGCTCAAAAGCAATCTCGCCGGTCACGCCGGTGTAGGTGGTGTTCCAGAGCGCTTCGTTTACCGCGGCGGGATCGGTAGATCCTGCGTTCTTTAACGCCTCCAGCGCGGTGAAGTAAGCGTCATAGCCCATTGCCGTAACAGCCGCAACGGTATCGTCGCCGCCGTTGTTTGTCAGGGCCGTGCTGTCGGAATTCATCCATTCTTTGATGCCGCTGTCAAACTCTTCGTTGCCGCCTTCCTGATAGAAAGTCGTTACATAGAGTTCCAGATCTTTGCCCTTGATCGCGTTTAAGATAACGTTGGAATCCCAGGTATCGCCGGCAAGAAGCGGAATCGTTACGCCCTGCGCCGCCGCCGCGTCGATAATCAGCTGCGCCGCTTCGGTGGAAGTCGGGGCAAAGATTACGTCAACGCCTTCGTTTACGGCAGTTGTGATATAAGAAGTAAAATCCGCGTTTCCTTCCGGGAAAGAATCTTCGATTACTTCGCCGCCAAGCGCTTTGAACGCTTCTGTAAAGTAATAGCCTAAGCCCACGGAATAATCGTTGCCCAGTTTGGTCAGAACGTATGCTTTTTTCGCCTTAAAGTTGTCGGCCGCAAAATTCGCAAGCACCGTGCCCTGGAACGGATCCAGGAAGCAGATGCGGAAATAGTGCGTATTACCTTCTGTTACCTGCGGGTTTGTGCAGGTTACGCCAAGCGCCGGTACGCCCGCCTGCGCAAACGTATCGGAAGCCGCCATAGCGGCGTCGGAACCATATGTACCAAGCACAATCGAAACGCCGCGGCTTACCAGATCCGCCGCTGCGCTGGGCGCTTTTTCCGCGGAAGATTCGTTGTCTACGATCTCAAGCT
>CANQJX010000031.1 GCA_947624335.1 uncultured Marvinbryantia sp. | reverse complement strand
CTATGTCAACAACAAGGTGATGGAATTTGTCGGTCCGGGCGTGGCAAATTTAAGCGCGGATTTCCGTATCGGCATCGACGTGATGACGACGGAGACCACCTGCTTATCTTCCATATGGGAGACCGACGATACCATCAAAGAGTTTTATGAGATTCACGGGAGAAGCGGGGATTACAGGGAGCTGAAACCGGCCGCCGTCGCCTACTACGACGGGATGGTTACCGTGGATCTTGGAGAAATCCGTCCTATGATCGCAATGCCGTTCCATCCGAGCAATGTATATACGATTGACGAATTAAATGAAAACCTGGACGATATCCTTGCGGATGTAGAAAAACGCGCGTTGGTGAGCCTTGACGGAGCGGTTGATTTTTCCCTGCGCGATAAGGTACGCGGCGGCAGGCTTTATGTTGACCAGGGAATTATTGCGGGCTGCGCGGGCGGCGGCTTTGAAAATATCTGCGCGGCAGCCGATATTTTAAAGGGCGCTTCCATCGGCGCGGACGAGTTTACCTTGAGCATCTATCCGGCAAGCACGCCGATTTATATGGAACTGGCGAAAAACGGGAGGCTTGCCGATTTAATGAGATCCGGCGCGATTGTAAAAACGGCGTTTTGCGGACCGTGTTTTGGCGCGGGAGATACGCCGGCAAACAACGCGTTTTCCATCCGCCATTCCACCAGGAATTTCCCCAACCGCGAGGGCAGCAAGCTGCAGAGCGGCCAGATCGCTTCCGTGGCGCTGATGGACGCGCGTTCGATTGCGGCGACGGCGGCGAATAAGGGTTACCTGACCCCGGCCACGGATGTGGACGCAGTCTTTACAAATCCGAAATACTTCTTTGACAGCGCGATTTATCAAAACCGCGTCTTTGACAGTAAGGGCGTGGCGGATCCGTCTGTGGAAATTAAATTCGGCCCCAACATCAAAGACTGGCCGGCAATGCCGGAACTGACGGAGAACCTGATGCTGAAAGTTGTTTCGGAGATTCACGATCCGGTGACGACGACGGACGAATTGATCCCGTCCGGCGAGACTTCTTCTTACCGTTCTAATCCGCTGGGACTTGCGGAGTTTACGCTTTCCAGAAAAGACCCGGCATATGTGGGGCGCGCCAAAGAAGTGCAGCGCGCCGAAAAAGCGCGCGAGGCGGGCGAGTGCATGGGCGAAGTGCTTCCGGAACTGCGCGCGGCGATGCACAAAGTAAAAGAAACTTATCCGGAAGTATGCGGGAAAAATACCGGGGTCGGCAGCACCATTTTTGCAGTGAAACCCGGAGACGGTTCGGCGCGCGAGCAGGCCGCTTCCTGTCAGAAGGTATTAGGCGGCTGGGCGAATATTGCGAACGGTTACGCTACAAAGCGTTATCGCTCCAATCTGATTAACTGGGGCATGCTGCCGTTCGTTATTGAAGAAGGCGAGCTTCCTTTTTGCAACGGCGATTACATTTTCCTGCCGGATATCCGCAAAGCGGTTGAAACGAAAGCGGACTGCGTCAAGGCGTTTGTAGTCGGCGATTCCTTAAAAGAATTTACGTTAAAGCTGGGAGAACTGACAGACGATGAACGCGCGATTATATTGGACGGCTGCCTGATTAATTATTACAGAAGATAAGAAATGACGTTTGATACAGCCGCTCTGGCAGCGGCTGTATCTGTTTTTTTGCGCTTATTTCTTCGCTTTCAGATGAAAAACATTTTTTTATAATGGTTGCTTCCATTCGCCCTCTTTTTCATGTGGGAAGGAAAGCTGCGACATAGGCTTTATGGGAGCAAAAGAAGCGTGAAATACGAGACGCTCGAAGGCGTCCGATAAAGCATCCAGCAGACGGTCGAGATTCGCGGAAAATTCGGCGGTCTCTTTTTTTGTCTCCTGCGCGTTCCAGCAGGGCAGCAAAAAAAAGATGTGGTTTCCCATCACGGGGCCGACGATGGCATGCGGGAAATATTCCAGAATCCGTTCGCGAAAAGACGCGTATTCCTTCTGCAGATGCATAAAAGAGCCGATGGGATTGTGCGGGCCGCCGGTATCGTCGTCCTGCTCCGCTTCCGCATGATCTTCAAACGTAAGCGCGACCACTTTGGCGTAGTCCTGCCGGATATCTAAAAACTCTTTATACTGTCGGATGCCTGCGGCGGCGCTTTCCGGGAAAAACAACTGGTAAATCAGGCCGTGTTCCAAAATCGGAAGCACCGTATCCAGTTTTTCCTGCATGAGCTGCGTCTGCCGGGAACGTTTTTGCAGTTGTTCAACGATGGAAACAGCCTCTTCCAGAACGGGGAGGATCTTTTCGCGGAAAAGAGGTTTGGTCAGATGCGTAAGCGTATTTAAACTTCTGCGCTCGTTTTGATAGCTCGTCCGATTATAAGAAGACACCGTAATAAAAACACATTTCATATCATACGAACGGATCTCGCGCACCATTTCAAAGCCGCGCATGCCCGGCATCTGGACATTGATTACGGCAATGTCGGGAATAAATTTACGGGCAAGCGAACGGGTATAGCGCGCTGTTTTTGCCGTGCGGACGTCACAGGCCTCGCCGAACCGGTCGTTAATAATGTGAATCAGAGAATCCAGTACGATTCCCTCGTTGTCAGCCAGAAGTATTTTATACATGATTTACTCCGTTAGATCTGGTTCGGGTAAAGGAAACGGTCGCGGATCATATAGACGCCGCCAAACAAAAGAGAGGTTTCCTGCAGCGTGGAAGGAACCAGATGACAGTAACGCTTCATATTGTTGTGCAGCTGCGCCGCGATGTCCTCGCATAAGGTGGCGTGATACATCGTAAGCACGCTGTTTAATACAATAATATCAGGATTAAAGGTATTTAGCAAATTATTAATGCCGATTGCCATATATTTGATAAAGCGGTTCATTGCTTCTACGGCGTGCGGGTCTTTTTCGCGGTATAATCTGCCGAATGTTTCCGCGTCTACCGGCATACCCTTCTGCCGGGACAATTCCGTGAAAAAAGCGCGCTCGGAAGCGTACTGCTCCAGACAGCCGCGGTTTCCGCAGGGACAGGGGCGGCCGTCCACTTCGATAATCGTGTGCCCCCACTCGCCGGCATAGCCGTTTTTCCCTTTTACAAGCTGATTTTTCATAATAATTCCCACGCCGATGCCCGAATGTATGCTGATATATAACATTTCATTGGTATTATGGCAAAACGCCCATTCGCCCAGTACCGAAAGGTTCGCTTCGTTTTCCAGAATTACCGGGACGGCGTACTTTTTTTCCAGTTCTCCCGCCAGATCCAGATGCGCAAAAGAAGAATAGGGCAAAAACATGATCTTATTGTGATGCACGACGCCGTGAATGCCGATGGCGATGCCCAAAAGCCCGTATCGGCTGGGCGCAAGCAAAGAGACGGCGGCGTCGATTTTTTCCATCAAGAGAGGCAGCAGGGCGCTTTCGTCCTGCGGATGGGCGAACTGCGTCAGCCGGCAGTTTTCTCCCATCAGGTTTGCCGTCATCAGCGTGATGGTTTCGGCGGCAATGTCAATGGCGACCACATGCCCGCAGTTTTTATTCATCTGCAGAAGAATCGGCTTGCGTCCTTTGCGGGTGTCGTCGCTTCCGGTTTCCAGGATCAGGCCGCGCTCTAACAGAATCTGAACAATCGCGGAAACCGTCGCTTTGGTCAGGCCCAGTCTGGAAGCGATGGACGCGCGCGAGATAGCGCCGTTCGCAAGGATGGTGCGGATGACAGACTGCGTGTTAATATCACGGATTAATTCCTGATTTCCGGTAAGCATATTTGTTCCCTCAAAAGAAAAGATTTATTATAAATTGTGAATTATCGCTTGCAAAAGTATACCATTCGCGTTATGATAAGTATAACACAATTAGTTTAGCTAGTAAACTAATTATTTTGAGAAATAAGGGAGGTTTTCTTATGCAGGTGAAAAGTATCACAGACAGTGCGTTTCGTAAATACGGGCGCGTGCTGAAACTGGAAGTGCCGGATCTTCTGGCGCGTCTGGCAAAGACGCCGCTGCCGCAGGATGTTTCCTACGTTGCGTCTGTTCCGGAGCTGGAAGCATGCGCGGAGTTTGAGACGATCCGCGACAGCGTATACGGCGGTATGCCGATCCAGATCGGCTATTGCAACGGAAATAATCACAAATTGAATGCGGTAGAATTTCACCGCGATTCTGAGATCAACATTGCGCTGGAGGGCGCGGTTCTGATTCTTGGGCTGGAACAGGATATCGAGGACGACTTTACCTACGATACGTCTAAGATGGAGGCGTTTGAGATCCCGGCGGGAGCGGTGGTAGAGGTTTACGGCACTACGCTTCACTATGCTCCGTGCAATGCGGTGGAAAAAGGCTTTCAGGTAGTAGTGGTCCTTCCGAAAGGAACCAATACGGATGCGCCGCATTGTTCCGGAAAATTGCCGGACGACCGGCTTCTGACGGCGCGCAATAAATGGCTGATCGCCCACGAAGAATCCGGGCTGGGCGCGGATGGCGCGTTTGTGGGCCTCAAAGGCGAAAATCTGGAGGTATAAAAAATTATTTTATTACATATAAGGAGGGTTTAAAATGAACAACATACCTGAAGTAAAAATCGGAATCGTTGCGGTAAGCCGCGACTGCTTCCCGGAATCTCTGTCCGTTAACAGAAGAAAAGCGCTTGTGGACGCTTACAAGGCAAAATACGACGCAAAGAATATTTACGAATGTCCCATCTGCATCGTTGAGAGCGAAATCCATATGGTTCAGGCTCTTGAGGATATTAAGAAAGCGGGATGCAACGCGCTGGTTGTTTACCTTGGCAACTTTGGCCCGGAAATTTCCGAGACCCTGCTTGCAAAGCATTTTGACGGACCGGCTATGTTTATTGCGGCAGCCGAAGAATCCGGAAATAATCTGATCCAGGGCCGCGGCGATGCGTACTGCGGTATGCTGAACGCGAGCTACAACTTAAAGCTGCGCAACATCAAAGCGTATATTCCGGAATATCCGGTTGGCACAGCGCAGGAATGTGCGGATATGATTGAGGAATTTGTTCCCATCGCGCGCGCGATTGTCGCGTTAAAGGACTTAAAGATTATCAGCTTCGGTCCGCGTCCGTTAAACTTCCTTGCCTGCAACGCGCCGATCAAACAGCTTTACAACCTTGGCGTTGAGATCGAGGAAAACTCCGAATTGGATCTGTTTGAAGCGTTTAATAAACATGCGGGCGACCCGCGTATTCCGGATGTTGTAAAAGACATGGAGGCGGAACTCGGCGAGGGCAATAAGAAGCCGGAGATCCTTGCAAAGCTGGCGCAGTATGAACTGACGCTGTTAGACTGGATTGAAGAACACAAAGGGTATCGCAAATATGTGGCGATTGCGGGCAAATGCTGGCCGGCGTTCCAGACACAGTTCGGCTTTGTTCCCTGCTATGTGAACAGCCGCCTGACGGGCCGCGGGATTCCGGTATCCTGCGAAGTGGATATCTACGGCGCGCTGTCCGAGTTTATCGGCACCTGCGTGAGCAATGATATCGTTACGCTGCTGGATATCAACAATTCCGTACCGGCGGATATCTATGAAGAAGATATTAAGGGCAAATTTGATTACACGCATAAAGATACGTTCATGGGATTCCACTGCGGGAACACAAACTCCAAGAAGCTGTCTTTCTGCAATATGAAATATCAGTTGATTATGGCGAGATCGCTTCCGGAAGAAGTAACGCAGGGTACGCTGGAAGGCGATATTGTTCCGGGCGACATCACGTTCTTCCGTCTGCAGAGTACGGCGGACAACAAGCTGCGCGCTTACATAGCAAACGGCGAGGTGCTTCCGGTAGCTACGCGCTCCTTCGGCGGCATCGGTATTTTTGCAATCCCGGAGATGGGAAGATTTTACCGCCATGTTCTGATCGAGGGCAACTTCCCGCATCACGGCGCGGTGGCGTTCGGACATCATGGCAAGGCGCTTTATGAGGTATTTAAATACATCGGCGTGGATGTAAATGAAATCGGTTACAACCGCCCGAAAGGAGACCGTTATCCGACGGAGAATCCGTTTGCATAAAAATGAGTTTGGTGCGAGAAGGAACCAGATTGCTATATGCAATCTGGTTCCTTCATGCAGCGTATACAAGGAGGAAGATATGCTTTATATTGGAGTGGATCTGGGCACATCGGCGGTTAAGCTGCTGCTGATGGACGCGCAGGGAAAAATTGAAAATGTAGTTTCAAAGGAGTACCCGTTATATTTTCCGCATCCGGGCTGGTCGGAACAAAAGCCGGAAGATTGGTGGAAAGCGGTGAAGGAAGGCTTAAAAGAGCTTACGGCAAGCTGCGATAAAAGCCAGATTGCCGGCATCAGCTTTGGCGGGCAGATGCACGGTCTGGTTGCGCTGGACGAACGGGATGAAGTAATCCGTCCGGCAATTCTGTGGAACGACGGGCGTACGCAAAAACAAACGGACTATCTGAACCATGTGATCGGGAAAGATAAGCTTTCCGCCTATACGGCGAATATCGCTTTTGCGGGCTTTACGGCGCCGAAGATTCTCTGGATGAAAGAGGAGGAACCGGAGAATTTTGCAAAGATCAAAATGATTATGCTGCCAAAGGATTATATTGCGTTTAAACTCTCCGGCGTTTACTGCACGGATGTGTCCGACGCGTCCGGTATGCTGATCTTTGACGTAAAAAAGAAATGCTGGTCGAAAGAAATGCTGGATATCTGCGGCATTACGGAAGCGCAGGTGCCGAAGATTTTTGAAAGCTACGAGACGGTCGGCACGATTCTGCCTGAGATTGCGGAGGAACTCGGCTTCCCCAAGAGCGTAAAGATTGTTGCCGGAGCGGGCGATAACGCGGCTGCGGCGGTGGGAACCGGAACAGTGGGAGACGGTATGTGCAACATCTCCCTTGGCACCAGCGGAACCATCTTTATTTCCAGCAGCAGTTTTGGAGTGGACGAAAACAATGCGCTGCATTCTTTTGCCCATGCGGACGGACATTATCATCTGATGGGCTGCATGCTTTCCGCCGCGTCCTGCAACAAGTGGTGGATGGACGAGATTATCGGAACAAAAGACTATGCGGCGGAGCAGGCAAAGATAGAAAAACTTGGCGAAAATCATGTATTTTTCCTGCCGTATCTGATGGGAGAGCGTTCCCCGCACAACAATCCGAACGCGCGGGGCACTTTTATCGGCATGACGATGGACACCACGCGCGCGGATATGACGCAGGCGGTTCTGGAAGGAGTTGCTTTTGCCATCCGCGATTCCTTTGAAGTCGCGAAATCGCTTGGCATCCGGATTGAGCGCACCAAAATCTGCGGCGGCGGCGCAAAGAGTCCTTTATGGAAAAAAATCATTGCAAATGTGCTTGGGATTAAGGTAGACGTGATTGAAAGCGAAGAGGGACCGGGCTATGGCGGAGCGATGCTGGCGGCTGTAGCGTGCGGCGAATATGCTTCCGTGGAAGACGCCGCGGCAAAGCTGGTAAAAGTTATTGACACCGTAGAACCGGAACCGGAGCTGGTGAAAAAGTACAATGACCGCTATGCGAAATTTGCACAGATTTACCCGACGGTAAAAGAGCTGTTTGACCGCGTGACCATTTAAAAAACAGGGCACGCGGCGCAGCGGATTGTTATGGGGTCAGATTTCTATTTCGGTTACGTCAACCGGGAGATAGGAAAAGAAATCTTTTATTTCCTCGATGGAGCCGCAGGAAAATTCGTCGTACAAAATGAAAGAACCGTTTGCGCTGACGGCGTTGTCGTCCCCAATGGAAAAGATGACGGCTACGGGCGCGGCATTGTCATAGATGTATAGATAAAGCCTGTTTTGGCCGCTACGAAAAGCTTTTCGGCGGTATAGATATTTGCCGCGGCCACATAGGCGGGACCTCCCATCATGTTGATGCGCGTGACCGTGGAAGCAAGAACTTTTTGCATCAGAAAAGTCTGAAGGCCATCCGAAAAGTGATCCAGAAGATTTAAGAGTTCTACTTGCTCAAGGCCCGCGTCGGTCAGGGCAATGGAATAAACCGCTTTCGGGCTGGAGAAATCGTCGTCGCGGATATTTTCAACGACGGCTACAATATCGTCGCTGGATTCGAAAAAGACATCCGTATATTCGGACTTCAGCATTTCGGACATAAGCGAAATCACTTCCAGACCCTGTGTGTAGAAGAGATCGGGTTCGTCGCCCTGCGCTGCGGCTGCCCTGCCGCAAAATCCGAAAACTCCTGCCAGAATGCACGCCATAAGAAACGCAATGGCTTTTGCGCCTGCTTTTTGATGCTGCGATATGCCGTTCCTGTTTTGAACATAAGATTTCATAAATTCCCTCCTGCTTTTTATAAAAATAACCGTGCGGCGCGTATCTTTATCAGTTTGATTATATAATAAAAAAAGAAACCTGGCAATTCCTTTCAGGGCGCCGCGCGCTGCTTATCGGATAAAAAAACTCCGCTCCCGATTGTACGGGGCGGAGCTTTTTGTCTGTCAAAACCGGGCATCCGGTTTCGGAAGGTTAAGACGTCTTTCGGTTAGAAACAACATCAAATACAACGGCCACCAGAAGTACGGCGCCTTTTACCACATACTGCCAGGAGTCGCCAATGCCCATGATGGACATTCCCATATTGATAACGCCCAGCAGAAGCGCGCCGATTACAACGCCGCCTACCGTGCCGACGCCGCCGTATGCGGAAGCTCCGCCGATAAAGCACGAACCGATCGCGTCCATTTCAAAAGAAGTACCGCTGTTTCCGTTTACAGAACCTACGCGCGCCGCGCAGAGAAGACCGGAAAGACCGGCAAGCAGTCCCATATTTGCATAAGCGATAAAGTAGATTTTGTTTGTGTCGATACCGGAAAGCTTCGTCGCCTTTTCATTTCCGCCAATTGCGTAGAAGTAACGGCCAAACGCAGTCTTGGAAGTAATGAAGTTATAAATCAGGCAGATGGCAACTACCCAGATCATCATTACCGGAATGCCTTTATACTGGCTCAGCAGATAGCAGTACCAGAGAATAACGGCTGCGATGATGATGGATCTCCCAAAATCTGCGACTGCGCTGTTCTGACGATATCCCTTTTTTGCCTTATTCCGTCTGGAATTAATCGTGGAAAACAGGACATAAACCGCGGCGAGTACGCCGACGATAATTGCGGAGTAGCAAACGTTATCATCCAGTCCCGGAATTTTTACATAAGAAGTAAATACATTCAGGAACGCTTTGTTCTGGATAGACACGGTTTTGTTGTCCAGAACCAGACGGCCGAAGCCGCGGAAAATGAACATGCCGGCAAGCGTGGTAATAAACGGAGGGATACGGACATATCCGATCCAGTAACCCTGCCAGACGCCGACCGCAATACCGATTGCCAGGCACAGAAGGATGGTCAGAAACGGGTTAAAGCCCATGTTGCTGATCAGCACAGCGGCAACGCCGCCTACCAGACAAATTACGGAACCCACCGACAGGTCGATGTTTCCGCCTGTAAGGATACACAAAAGCATACCGCAGGCAAGCACCAGCACATAGCCGTTTTGGAGCAGCAGATTAGACATATTCTGCGCATATAAAAGTCTGCCGTTTGTTAAAAAGCAAAACAGTGCAAATACAACGACCAGAGCCAGAACCATCGTATACTTTGTAAGGAAATCTTTTGCTTTTACATTCATTTGATTTTTTCTCCTTTCTTATGCTTTCGATATGACCGACAAGATTAAGAATTCTGCATGATGAGCGACATGATCTTTTCCTGCGTCGCCTCTTTTACATCGAGTTCGCCCGCCAGTTTTCCTTCGCTCATAACATAAATGCGGTCACACATACCGAGCAGTTCAGGCATTTCCGAAGAAATCATAATTACTGCTTTGCCGTTTGCAACCATCTCATTGATCAGACAGTAAATATCGTATTTCGCTCCCACATCAATGCCGCGCGTCGGCTCGTCCAGAATCAGGATTTCCGGTTCTGCAAACATCCACTTGCCAAGAAGCGCCTTTTGCTGATTTCCGCCGGAAAGATTTCCGACTTTCTGCTCGTTGCTGGGAGTCTTTGTGCCCATTTCTTTTGTGATCTGTTCCGCTTCGTGTACCTCGTGGTCTACATCAATAATGCCGTTTTTGCAGACTTTACTGATGCGCGCCAGCGTGGTATTAAAGCGGATAGATTCGTCCAGAATCAGGCCGTTTGTCTTTCGGTCCTCGGTCACATATGCAAGTCCGTGCTGGATTGCCGCCCTGGGATCCTTTAGATCCACCTTTTGCCCCTTGATAAAAAGCTCGCCGCTGATTTCCGTTCCGTAGCTTTTACCGAAAATGGACATCGCCAGTTCCGTCCGTCCGGCGCCCTGCAGTCCGGAAAAGCCGATGACTTCTCCTTTGTGCACGTTAAAGGAAATATTGTCGTCAACAATCTTTTCCGAATAGAGCGGATGATGGACCGTCCAGTTTTTCGCTTCCAGAAGCACTTCGTTTCCTACATGGTGTTCGCGCGCCGGATAACGATCGTCCATCGAACGTCCAACCATGCCTTTGATGATACGGTCTTCGCTTAAATCATCCACACCCTTTGTCAACGTTTCAATTGTGCTGCCGTCGCGCAGGATGGTTACGCGGTCCGCACAATAAATAATTTCATTTAATTTATGTGTAATAATAATGGAAGTCAGACCATTCTTTTTAAATTCCATCAGAAGATCCAACAGCATTTTTGCGTCTTCGTCATTCAGGGATGATGTCGGCTCGTCCAGAATCAGCAGTTTTACTTTTTTTGAAAATGCTTTTGCAATTTCGACAAGCTGCTGTTTGCCGGTGCCGATATCTTTGATCAGAGTCTGCGCGGATTCATGCAGACCTACCTGCGCCATATGTTTTTCCGCTTCGCTGTAAGTTTTATCCCAATCGATGTAACCGAGACTGTTTTTGATTTCATTTCCGAGGAACATATTTTCCCCGATGGAAAGCAGCGGAATCAGAGCAAGCTCCTGATGGATAATAACAATGCCTTCCGCTTCGCTGTCGCTTAATTTCTTGAAATGGCACTCTTTTCCTTCATAGGTAACCGTGCCGGTATAGCTGCCATAAGGATACTGGCCGCTTAAGACGTTCATTAGAGTCGATTTGCCCGCGCCGTTTTCACCGATCAGCGCATGGATCTCGCCTCTTTGAACTTCCAGATTTACATTGTCCAGGGCCTTAACACCGGGGAATTCTTTCGTAATGTGTTCCATTACCAGAATATTGTCAGCCAAGATGATACCCCCTCTCTCAAAAATAAGGCGGGGCATTGCCCCGCCCTTTCTTATGATTTGTGAAGCATGTCTTCCGTTTCAGGATTTGCGTCAGACGCCGGGATTAGTTTGTCGGATGAAGATATCCGTCGTCATCCATTGTGTAATAACCCGTGTCTACCAGAGCTTCCTGCAGGTTGTCGGTCGTAACGATTGTCGGAACCAGAAGGAAGGACGGGCAATTGTGGCCTTCCGATGTCTGATAAGATTCCGTATCATATGCACAATCGAAATCCCAGCCGGAAGCCTCGATCAGGCTGCCGTCAACGGTGTCGCCCGCAAGGATTGCCTTTGCAAGGTCCAGAGTAACAACTGCTTCGTTTGCAACCGCTTTGTAAACCGTCATAGACTGTTTGCCGTCAACGATGTTCGCAAGGTTTGCTTCGTCACCATCCTGACCAGTGATAAGTACGGTATTGTCGCCCGCATAGTCGGACTCGATTGCCTGCGTTACGCCAAGAGCGGTGGAGTCGTTGGAGCAAAGAGCAACGTCAAGCTGCGTGCCGTCTGCATAGTAGGAAGCAAGGATGTTCTGCATTCTCTCAAGAGCAGTTTGCGTATCCCATGCCGGTGTAGCAACGGAATCAAAATCCGTCTGTCCGGATACAACATTCAGCGTGCCTGCGTCAATGTACGGTTTCAGAACATCGAACGCACCGTTAAAGAAGTAACCTGCGTTGTTATCCGCCGGGTCGCCTGCCGTGAACTCAATGTTGTAAACCTTGTCGCCTGCGTTCGCCAGATCCAGAGTGCTTTCTACAAACTGTCCCTGCAGAGTACCTACGGTGTAGTTATCAAACGATACATAGTAGGAAGAACCGTCATGCATGATCAGACGGTCATAAGCGATAACCGGGATGCCCGCTTCTACCGC
>CANQJX010000030.1 GCA_947624335.1 uncultured Marvinbryantia sp. | reverse complement strand
CTGAACAAAAATGTGGTACTTCTGTATACTCTCGATATTTTATGGCCAAAGTTTGAGGACCAGGCCGTAGGCGTGCGCCTCGCGATGGTCGGCTCTATCCGGGATGAGATTTTAAACACGCAGGAACTGGCAATGGAATGTATTGCTTTTCTGAAACGCCGTTATCCCGCGGCGCTGGAAAACCGATACGGGTGCGACGGGGAAAAAGAACCGGCTGCGATTTTGGAAGAAATCGCGAAAAGCCGCGGATGCCTGTTAAAAGGGCAGGAACTGGATTATACAAAGGCGGCCGCCATATTACTGGATGATTTCCGCAGCGGGAAGCTGGGACGGCTAAGCCTGGAGACGCCTTCTTTGTTATAGAGTTTGGAGAAAAAATGTCAGAAAACAGAAAGTATCCGGGCGGATTTCTGCTGCTGTCGGCTGTATTGGCCGTTTTGCTCGCCGCGCCTTTCTTTGTGAAGGTGACAACGGTGCGCGGGGATTCTATGCTGCCGACGCTGGAGGATGCGGACCGCCTGTTGATCAATAAATTAAGTTATCGCATAGGAAAACCGGAACGGTTCGATATCGTGATGTTTTCCTATCATTATAAACCGAACACTTATTATATCAAGCGCGTGATCGCGCTGCCGGGCGAAACGGTGCGCATCAGCGCAGACGGCGTGATTTATGTAAATGGCAATGCGCTGGTGGAACATTACGGCAATGCGCCGATGCAGGAGAATGGCCTGGCGGCGAATGAAATGACGCTGGCAGAAGACGAGTACTTTGTGCTTGGGGACAACCGCAACGTAAGCCTGGACAGCCGCGAGCCGGATGTGGGCAATATTAAGGAACGGGATATTGTGGGAAAAGCGTCGGTCCGCCTGTTTCCGTTCACACGATTCGGGGTGATAAAATGACGCAGGAGACGATTAAAGCGGTGGGAGAAAAGCTGGCGCGCGCCGGGCGCGAAGAACTTCCCGCGCTCCTCGCGGCTTACGGGGAGGATACAAGAAGCGGCGTCGTATCGCTGGTCGGCCGATACCGCAAAAAGCTGGAAGCGGAGCAGAGGGAAGACGCGCGTTTGTATGAGATGCTTTCTTATGAGCGTAAATACGCTGCAGCCGCCCGAATCTGCGGGATTGACGAAGCGGGCAGAGGGCCGCTTGCCGGGCCTGTGGTCGCGGGAGCCGTGATCCTTCCGAAAGACTGCCGTATCCGCTATCTGAATGATTCCAAACAGCTTTCCGAGAAAATGCGCGAACAGCTTTACGACGAGATTATGGAGAAAGCGGTCGCGGTGGGCGTAACGATGCGGTGACCATCCCGGATGTGGCTATCCGGCAGATCCCGATTATCAAAGGCGATGCAAAGAGCCTTTCCATTGCGGCGGCAAGCGTAATCGCCAAAGTGACCAGGGACCGCCTGATGCAGGAATACGACAAAGTAATGCCGCAGTATGGGTTCGCCCGCCACAAAGGGTATGGAAGCGCGTCGCATATCGCGGCAATCCGCGCGTACGGACCGTCTCCGATTCACCGCGCGACATTTTTGAAAAACTTTATGTAAGAGGTGTTCTGTGAATAAACGGGAAACGGGCGGCCGATATGAACAGGCAGCCGCGGAATTTCTGCAACGCGCCGGTATGCGCATCTTACATCGGAATTTCCGCACACGCGCGGGGGAGATCGATCTGATTGCGCAGGACGGCGAATATCTGGTTTTTGTGGAGGTAAAATACCGCAGCGGGGACGGCATGGGGACGGCGCAGGAAGCGGTGGATATCCGCAAACAGAAAAAAGTGGCCGCAGCCGCCAGACACTATCTGATGCGGTACGGATACGGCGCGGATACTCCGTGCCGTTTTGACGTAATCGGGATAAACGGGACAAAGATTACTCATATTCAAAACGCATTCTGGGCAGAAGGAAGGTAAAATATCCATATGGCTGAAACATGGAACCGCAAAGGCGCAGAGCGGGTGTTGGAGGAAAATGAGAAGGACAACGTAGTCTGGCTTACGTTTCCGGCTCTGACAAAACAAAAAGGAATCGTACATGCTTTTTCCACCCGGCTTGGCGGAGTAAGCGAAGGATATTTCGCGTCGATGAACCTGAGTTTTTCGCGCGGGGACGACAAAGAACGGGTGCGGGAGAATTACCGCAGAATTTCCGCCGCGGTCGGTTTTGAGCCGGAAAATCTGGTGTTTTCCGATCAGACGCACACCACAAACGTGCGTGTGGTGACGCAGGAGAACCGGGGAAAAGGATTCATCCGCAAGCGGGACTATACGGATGTGGACGGCATGGTAACCAATGTGCCGGGCATCGTGCTGGCAACCTTATACGCGGATTGCGTTCCCCTCTATTTTGTAGACCCCGTCAAAAAGGCGGTTGGACTTTCCCATTCCGGATGGAAAGGAACGGTGGGGAAAATCGGAAAAGAAACGGTGCGCGCCATGCAAACAGCATATGGCAGCAGGCCGGAAGATATCCTTGCGGCAATCGGGCCGTCGATCTGCCAGGACTGCTACGAGGTAAGCGCGGATGTGATCGAGTTGTTCGCGCAGAACTTTGCAAAAGAATATCACAAAGAATTGTTTTACCAGAAAGAGAACGGAAAATTTCAGTTGAATTTATGGAGAGCAAACGAAATCGTGCTAAGAGAAGCGGGCATTTGTCCGGAACACATTTCGGTTACTGATCTTTGCACCTGCTGCAATTCAAACCTGCTGTTTTCCCATCGCGCCACAAAAGGCATGCGCGGAAACCTCGCCGCCTTTTTAGGGCTTGTCTGAATTACGGATGAATTTTGGATAAGAGCTGATTGATCTTATCGGTAGGCGATATCACATGGCTGATCGAGACGTCATGATTCACGGAATCGATGATGCTGGCGAGAAAGCCCGTCATATCCGCTTCCTGGTAATAGGGCTTGGTAAAAAGTTCCGGATCCCGGTAGTTCAGGTTGGTTGTGATGATCTTATCAATATAACCCTTCTCGTAATAATCGTCAAATTTATCGAACCCTTCTGTAAATAATCCAAAGGTGGTGCAGACAAAAACGCGCTTTGCTTTTCGCTCCTTCAGTTGCTTCGCGACGTCCAGAATACTTTCGCCGGACGAGATCATATCGTCTACGATTACGACGTCCTTTTGGCAGACGGAATCGCCCAGGAACTCATGCGCCACTATCGGGTTGCGCCCGTTGACAACGGTAGAGTAATCGCGGCGCTTATAAAACATTCCCATATCGACGCCCAGAATCGTAGAAAAGTAGACGGCGCGGCTCATTGCCCCTTCATCGGGGCTTATGATCATCAGGTGGCTGCTGTCAATTTTAAAATCGGGAGTGGAAATCAAAATTGCCTTTAAAACCTGGTACGTCGGCATCAGGTTGTCGAAGCCCATCAGCGGGACGGCGTTTTGCACCCGCGGATCGTGCGCGTCAAATGTGAGAATGTTGCTGACGCCCATATCGGCAAGTTCCTGCAGCGCCAGCGCGCAGTCCAGAGATTCCCTGCCGGAGCGCTTGTGCTGCCTTCCTTCATATAAAAACGGCATAACAACATTGATGCGTTTCGCCTTTCCGTCGCTTGCGGAGATTACGCGCTTCAGATCCTGGAAATGATTGTCCGGCGACATATGGTTGGTATATCCGCAGACCGTGTAAGTCAGGCTGTAATTTGTGATGTCCGCAAGGAGAAACAGATCGCTTCCGCGCACGGAAGAATGGATGATGCCCTTGCCCTCGCCGGTGCCAAACCGGGGACAGGAAAAATCCACTAAAAACGAATCCGCGGCATATTCCGCGTATCCGAGATAATCGGCGGGCATCGTAGGATTTTCGTGCCGGTAATTTACAAGCTGCTCGTTGACTTTTTTCGCAAAATCCAAACAGCCTTCCAAAGCGGCAATTTTTAAGGGAGCAAATGGTATGGAGTGGCGCAGCGGGTCAAACTTGTCTGTCATAGGAACCTCCGAATAAATTGTTTTGCTGCCTTCAGTATAGTGGTTTCCCAAAGCCGCGTCAAGAAAATTGTCCGGAATCTGTAAAATCTCCGCGTGGGAACGAAAACGGAAAGCGGTTGCAATTTTAAAAGGGATTTAGTATGATGGACAGTAAAGGAGCGCTGATTCCATGAGAAAAACAAGGCATTTTGTCAGGCGGGTGGAAGAGGGGAGCATCGCGCAGGAACTTGAAATTTCCGCAGGCGACGAACTTCTGGCGATTAACGGCAGCCCGGTGCGGGACATCATTGATTATCGCTATCTGTGCAGCGAAGAAAAGCTGACGGTTTTGATCCGCAAGCCTGACCGGGAAGAATGGGAACTGGATATTGAAAAAGAATATGAGGAAGACCTCGGCATAGAATTTGAAAATGATTTTATGGACGATTATCACGCCTGCTGCAACCGGTGCATTTTCTGCTTTATTGACCAGATGCCGCCCGGTATGCGGGATACCTTATATTTTAAAGACGATGACAGCCGCCTTTCTTTTTTGCAGGGAAATTATGTTACCCTTACGAACCTTGACGAGGAGGACATGGAGCAGATCATCCGCTATCATCTGTCCCCGATCAATATTTCGTTTCACACGATGAATCCGCAGCTTCGCTGCCGTATGCTTAACAACCGCTTTGCGGGCGAGGCGCTGAAAAAAGCAGAGCGTTTCCGGGAGGCGGGCATTGCGATGAACGGACAGATCGTTCTGTGCAAAGGCATCAACGACGGAGAGGAGCTTTGCGATTCGATTGAAAAACTTTCCTCCTATTTTCCGCATCTGCAGAGCGTTTCCGTGGTGCCGGTGGGGCTTACCAGATACCGCGAGGGACTTTATCC
Organism: uncultured Marvinbryantia sp.; assembly: GCA_947624335.1. GTDB lineage: Bacteria > Bacillota > Clostridia > Lachnospirales > Lachnospiraceae > Marvinbryantia. The sequence continues at coordinate 7,385 of CANQJX010000030.1, read as the reverse complement.
GCTGCAGCCTTTTGAAAAGGAAGACGCCAAAGCCGTGCTGAAGATAATCCGCCGTTTCCAGGAAACTTTTTACCGGAAATACGGAAACCATTTCGTCCACGCGGGAGACGAATGGTATCTGCTTGCAGGGGAGGATCTGCCGCCGCAGGAGAATTATGACGGTTATCCGCAGCTGGAAAACGGAGTGGGCATGCTGCGGCTGTTTTTAGAAGAAGCGCGGGAAGAATTGCAGGGGCGCGCGGGGGATGAAAGGGAGCATACCGTGTCCGTCGCGACCGGACTTCTGGCAGCGCCGTATCTTCGACAGGTGGCGGAGCAGATATGCCGGAAATATCCGAATGTGCAGATCCGGATTTATCCGGTCGAAAATAAATTCTTTGGCGAACGGATCACGGTATCCGGTCTTTTAACCGGCAGAGATTTAAGGGAACAACTGCAGGGAGCGGCGCTGGGAGAGCGCCTGCTGCTGCCGTGCAGTATGTTTCGAAGCGGAGAAGACGTATTTCTGGATGATATGACGCTCGTACAGTTGGAAGACGCTTTACAAACACGGGCTTGTATTGTAAAATCAAGCGGAAAGGATTTTGTGCGCGCCGCGCTTTTGGAGGCGCAGCGGGAAGAAAGCTATGTGCGCGCTTATGAGGTGACGGAAGATTGAAAAAGCCGATTGTTGCGATTGTAGGAAGGCCGAATGTGGGAAAATCCACGCTGTTTAACGCGCTGGCGGGAGAAAATATTTCGATTGTAAAGGATACGCCGGGCGTGACCAGGGACCGCATTTATGCGGACGTTGAGTGGCTGAATTATAATTTTACGCTGATCGATACCGGCGGTATCGAACCGGACAGCGGCGACCTTATTTTGGCGCAGATGCGGGAACAGGCGCAGATTGCCATTGATACCGCGGACGTGATCATTTTTATTGTGGACGTGCGCCAGGGCCTGGTGGACGCGGACTCTAAAGTGGCGGATATGCTGCGCAGATCCCGCAAGCCGGTGGTGCTTACGGTAAACAAGGCGGATCAGTATGAAAAGTCGCTGCCGGACGTCTATGAGTTTTATAACCTGGGGATTGGCGACCCCGTTCCGATTTCGGCCGCCGCAAAGCAGGGACTGGGGGAACTGCTTGACATTGTAGTCGGATATTTCCCGGACCCGCAGGAGGAGAGCAATGAAGATGAACGCCCGCGCATCGCGGTGGTCGGAAAGCCGAATGTGGGAAAATCCTCGCTCATCAATAAACTGCTGGGGGAAAACCGCGTGATCGTATCCGACATTGCGGGCACGACGCGCGACGCGATCGATACCGCCGTTCGCTGGAACGGCAGGGAATATGTCTTTATCGATACGGCGGGACTGCGCAGAAAGAGCAAAATCAAAGAAGAACTGGAGAAATACAGCATCATCCGCACAGTGACCGCGGTGGACCGCGCCGACGTAGTTGCGGTGGTGATCGACGCGCTGGAGGGCGTAACCGAACAGGACGCAAAGATCGCGGGGATCGCCCATGACCGCGGCAAAGGCATTTTGATTGTGGTAAATAAATGGGACGCCATCGAGAAGGACGATAAGACGATTTACAAATATACGGCGAAAATACGCGAGACGCTGTCGTTTATGCCCTATGCGGAGATCCTGTTTGTCTCGGCGCAGACGGGCCAGCGCCTTGCGAGACTGTTTGAAACGATCGATATGATCATTGAAAACCAGTCCATGCGCATTGCCACCGGGGTACTCAACGAGATTTTATCCGAATCGGTGGCGCTGCAGCAGCCGCCGTCCGACAAAGGAAGGCGCCTGCGGCTGTATTATATCACGCAGGTGAGTATCAAGCCGCCCACCTTTGTACTGTTTGTCAATGACCGTCAGCTGATGCACTTTTCATATACGCGCTATCTGGAGAACCGGATCCGCGATACGTTCGGGTTCCGGGGGACGTCGCTGAAATTTATTATCAGGGAGAGAAAGGATAAGGAAAAATAAATGGGGGTACGTTTTGCCTGTGTGGCGATCGGTTATCTGTTCGGCCTGTTTCAGACCAGTTATATCATTGGCAGAATGCACGGGATCGACATTCGGGAACATGGAAGCGGAAACGCGGGAACAACAAATATGATGCGCACACTGGGAACAAAAGCCGGTCTGCTGACTTTTTTCGGGGACTGCTTTAAATGCGTGCTCGCCGTGCTTTTTATGCGCCTTTTATTCGGGAAAAGCCATGCGGATATCCTGCCGCTGCTGACGCTTTATACCGCGGCCGGCGTGATACTGGGACATAATTTTCCGTTTTACCTCCGCTTTAAAGGGGGAAAGGGGATTGCCGCCACGGCGGGGCTTGGCCTGGTGCTTCATCCCGTTCTGATGACATGCGGGATCATCGAATTTGCGGCGGTATTTCTGCTGACGCATTATGTATCGCTGGGATCCCTTGCGGTATACGCCGGGATCATGGTCGGCCTGCCGGTCATCGGGCAGTTGGGGCTTCTGGGAATGGAACAGCCCGCGTTAAACGAAATGTATCTGGTTGCGCTTTTTCTGGCTCTGCTCGCCGTTTACCAGCACCGGGAAAACATCCGGAGGCTGATTGCGGGTACGGAGAGAAAAACATATCTGTCAAAGAAAAAGAAAAGTCAGGAGGAAGTTACATGGCAAAAATAGGAATCATCGGCGCCGGAAGCTGGGGGATCGGACTGACGGTTCTTCTGCATCAGAACGGACACGAACTTACGGTATGGTCGATCCTCGAAGAAGAGATCGCAATGCTGCGTGAAAAAAGAGAGCATGAGACAAAGCTGCCCGGCGTGAAGCTGGCGGAGGACATCGTATTCACGAACGATCTTCAGGCGGCCATGGCGGACAAAGATCTGCTGGTCCTTGCCGTTCCTTCACCGTTTACGCGCAGCACCTGCAGGCAGATGAAGGAATATTTCCAAAAAGGACAGATTGTGGTAAATGTGGCGAAGGGCATTGAAGAAAAGACGCTCGATATCCTGACGGATATTATAGAAGAAGAGCTTCCGGACGTGAACGCTGCCGTACTGTCCGGGCCAAGCCATGCCGAGGAAGTGGGGCGCGGCCTGCCGACTACCTGCGTAGTGGGCGCGCATGATAAAAACACGGCGCAGTATCTGCAGAGCATTTTTATCAGCCCGGTATTTCGCGTTTACACAAGCCCGGATATGCTGGGAATCGAGCTGGGCGGCGCTTTAAAGAACGTGATCGCGCTTGCGGCGGGAACGGCGGACGGGCTGGGATACGGAGATAAAACCAAAGCGGCCCTGATTACAAGGGGGATCGCGGAGATCTCCCGCCTGGGCATTGCCATGGGCGGAAAGGCGGAGACTTTCTTCGGACTGACCGGGATCGGAGATCTGATCGTTACCTGCGCCAGCGTACACAGCCGCAACCGCAAAGCGGGCTATCTGATCGGCAGGGGTTATACAATGGAGCAGGCGATGGATGAGGTAAAGATGATCGTCGAAGGCGTTTATTCCGCGAAAGCGGCGCTGGCCCTGTCCAAAAAATACGGGGTGCCGATGCCGATCGTCGAGCAGGTCAACGCGGTGCTCTTTGAGGGAAAACCCGCAGCCGACGCGGTAAAAGAGCTGATGCTGCGCGCTACCAGGGACGAGCAGGAAAATCCGGGATGGTAATTTGAAAATTTCAGGAAATGCAAACATTTTTCTTGACGCTTTCCGGGAATGGGTGTATATTTTTACTGACATACTTTAAACCGTTAAAGTACGGAAAATAAAAGAAAAGAGGAGATCAATCATGAAAAAAGCAATTTCAAAAGCACTTGCGGTTCTGCTTGCGGTTTCCGCAACGGCAGGATTTGGCACAGTTGCAAGCGCGGAAGATACTACATATAACGTTGGTATCTGCCAGTTGGTACAGCACGAGGCGCTGGATCTGGCGACACAGGGTTTTAAGGATGCCCTGACAGAGAAACTCGGCGACAGAGTAGTATTTGACGAGCAGAACGCTTCGGGCGAAACGGCAACCTGCGCGACGATTATCAACCAGTTTGTTTCCAACAACGTGGATCTGATTCTGGCAAATGCGACGCCGGCGCTTCAGGCGGCGGTTGCGGGTACGGCGGATATTCCGATTCTGGGAACCTCCATTTCCGTATACAGCGTTGCGCTTGATATGGACGATGCAGACTGGACTGGCTCTACCGGCATCAATGTATCCGGTACTTCGGATCTTGCGCCGCTTGACCAGCAGGCAGCCATGTTTGCGGAACTTCTTCCGGATGTAAAGACCGTAGGACTTCTTTCCTGCTCGGCGGAACCGAACTCCGCATACCAGATCGCGAATGTAAAGGCTGCTCTGGAAGAGGCGGGCGTTACCTGCAAAGAGTATACGTTTGCGGATTCCAATGATATCGCGTCGGTAACGACGCAGGCGGTGTCTGAGGTGGAAGCGCTTTATATTCCGACCGATAATACGGCGGCGGCAAATACGGAAGTAATCAACAACATCTGCGAGCCGGCGGGTATTCCGATCATCGCGGGCGAGGAAAGCATCTGCAAAGGCTGCGGTATCGCAACCCTTTCCATCAGCTACTATGAACTGGGCAAACTCACGGGCGAAATGGCATATGAGATTCTGGAAAACGGCGCGGACGTCAGCACAATGGATATCCAGTATGCACCGGAGTTCGTAAAGAAGTATGTTCCGGAAAGATGCGAAGCGCTTGGCATTGAGATTCCGGAAGATTACGAAGCGATCGTTGCCGAAGAGGAAGCTGCGGAAGCAGAAACAGAGGCGGCGACAGAAGAAGCGTAACAAAAAGAATGCAAAAATAAATGAAAACGGACTGCCGCAGACGCGCGGGGATGATTTCTCCGCGGCCGCGGCGGCCCGTCCTTTTGTATTTTAGGCGCGAGATGAAAGTAGGAGGAGAGGGCTGTGGATATTAGGCTGCTTTTCAACGCACTTCCGGGAGCATGTGCCCAGGGACTGATCTGGGGCATTATGGCGATCGGCGTATATATTACTTATCAAATATTGGATCTGGCGGATCTGACGGTGGACGGCACCATGTGTACCGGAGGCGCGGTCTGCGTTATGATGATGCTGAGCGGCCATTCGCTGCCGGTGTCGCTTCTGTGCGCGTTTGCCGCCGGAATGCTGGCGGGACTTGCAACCGGCTTGTTCCATACGGCAATGGGAATCCCGGCAATCCTGTCGGGTATTCTGACACAGCTCGGCCTGTATTCCGTCAATCTGCGTATTATGGGCGGAAAGGCGAACCAGGCGATCAATGTGAGCAACTATCCGCTGCTGGTGTCTTTGCGCTATATACGCGATGTGCCGTTTTACAAAAACGCAATTTTTGTGGTGATCATATTCGCGCTGCTTATTACGGCTGTGCTGTACTGGTTTTTCGGAACGGAGCTTGGCTGCGCGATCCGAGCGACCGGATCCAACCCGAATATGTCGCGCGCGCAGGGAATCAATACGAATGTGAACAAGATCATCGGACTGATGCTCTCCAATGGAATCGTGGCGCTTGCAAGCGCGCTTCTCGCTCAGTATCAGGGATTTGTTGACATTAATATGGGACGCGGCGCAATCGTGATCGGTCTGGCGGCAGTGATCATCGGGCAGGTTCTGATCGGAAAGCTTGCGCACAATTTTGCAAGTAAGCTGCTGGCGGTTGTCGCCGGCGCGATTATCTACTATATTGTGATATTAAACCCCAACGATCTGAAACTGCTCTCCGCACTGGTAGTGGCGGTATTTCTTGCGATTCCGGAACTGAAGAACAGATATTTTAACAGGGCTCCGAAAAAGGGAGGTGGCGGGAATGCTTAGACTGATCGGCGTTAAAAAAACCTTTAATCCGGGCACGGTCAATGAGAAGAAGGCATTGCTCGGCATTGATCTTACGTTGAACGAGGGCGATTTTGTCACGGTCATCGGCGGAAACGGCGCGGGCAAATCCACGATGCTCAACGCCATCGCGGGGGTATGGCCGATTGACGAAGGCGAGATTATCATTGACGGCATTAACGTGACGCGGCTTCCCGAGTACAGGCGCGCCAAATATCTTGGCAGGGTGTTTCAGGACCCGATGACGGGCACCGCTGCGAGCATGCAGATCGAAGAAAATCTGGCGCTCGCTTCCCGGCGCGGATTGCGGCGCACGTTAAAGAGCGGGATTAATTCCGCGGAGCGGGAACGGTATAAAGACAAATTAAAGATTCTGGATCTGGGGCTGGAAGAACGTCTTACGGCAAAGGTGGGTCTGCTTTCGGGCGGACAGCGGCAGGCTTTGACGCTTCTGATGGCCACTTTAAAAAAGCCGAAGCTACTTCTTCTGGATGAGCATACGGCTGCGCTTGACCCGAAGACGGCGGCAAAGGTGCTGGATGCGACGGATAAGATTATCGCAAGAGATAATCTGACGGCGATCATGATTACGCACAACATGAAAGACGCCATTACGCACGGCAACCGCCTGATTATGATGCACGAGGGAAGAATCATTTACGATGTGTCGGGCGAGGAGAAAAAGAGCCTGAAGGTATCGGATCTGCTGGAGAAATTCGAGCAGGTGAGCGGCGGCGAGTTTGCCAACGACCGGATGATGCTGGCATAACAGAAGGAAAGAAAAAGAGACCATTGCATAATGGTCTCTTTTTTGTCGCCGAAAAAATGCAATTTCTTTGTTGTGATTTGACGCTGCTTGTGATACAATATCCCCATAGTGGGGATGTGAAATCCGACCTGTCAAAAATTTAACAATATAGAGCGAAAAGGAGGGAAACGATATGCACATCTTACAGGACGAAAACGGAAATCCTTTACCGCATGGACATGGACAGGAACATCCGCATGAGTGTCAGGAACACTGCCATGGCCACGAAGGCGGACCGCATTGCCACAGCCACGGGGAAGAGGGGTGCGGCCACGGCCACGGCGACTGCCCGCATGCGCAGGAACCGGCGGAAAAAAATGCGGCGCTGTTAAAATATATGCTGGACCATAACACACATCATGCGGCGGAACTTGACCGGATGGCGCAGAAGCTGGAAGACGAAGGGCACCAGGACGCCGCGCTGCAGATCCGCAAAGCCGTGGACGAGTTCCAAAAGGGAAACCTGTATCTGAATCTGGCGTCTATGGTAAAATAGCGAAGGAGGGATAACGGAATGTGTCTTTCAACGGTCGTAAAAAAAGGACAGCCGGACTGTATCTTGCTGGAGTATGTCAGCAAGATTGAGGTAAACGGCAATCTCATCACGCTTACCGATGTGATGGGGGAACAGAAAACCGTAGAGGGGACGCTTGCTTTGGCGGATCTTACGGGAGGAAAAGTGGAGATTAATTGTTAGCACAGAACGGCTGATAGTTAAAATACAATGCAAAGG
>CANQJX010000029.1 GCA_947624335.1 uncultured Marvinbryantia sp. | reverse complement strand
CGCAGAACCGCGGGAGGCGGAAGTGCGGGAACCGGATTTTCGGGTGATTAGTTCCGCTACGGCAAATACACAGGATTATGAACTGATCTTCCGGGCAAATTACGCCGGTACTTTATCTGTACAGGATGAAAACGGCAATACGGCCGCCGCGGACGTCGCGGTACAGGCGGACGAAGAAACGGCGGTTTTGTGTACGCTGCATTTGGGCGAGAACCGCTACAAAATTACGTTTGCGCCGGACAGGGAAAGCGCGTCGGAATTTTTACTCTCGGATTTTTCAAAAGCTGTTTTTTATCACACCGTTTCCTACCGGAAAATCGGAGACGGACAGGGCGATATTTATGCCGCGCCCGGCAATCCGGACGGCGACGGGACAAAAGAAAACCCGATCGGCCTTTTAGCGGCGGTATCTTATGCGGCGCCCGGACAGACCATTTTCCTAACGGGGGAACGATATAAGATGGAGGAACCGCTTTGTATAGAGCGCGGACACGACGGGACCGAAACGCAGCCGATCACCTTAACCTGCGCGCCGGAAAACACAAAGCGGCCGGTTCTCGATTTTCAGGAACGCTGCGCGGGAATCCGGCTTTTGGCCAACTATTGGCGTCTGAAGGGATTCGACTGCACGGGTTCCGCTGTGAACGAGTATGGGATTCAGCTTTCGGGAAGCTATAATCTTTTAGAGCGTCTGGAAATTTACCGCAACGGGAACACAGGGCTTCATATCAGCAGCCAGTCTTTTTGGGAGGGCAAAGAGCGGTGGCCGAAGTACAATACGGTGCGAAACTGCACGTCTTATGGAAACTGCGACGATGCCTACGAGGATGCCGACGGGTTTGCCTGCCAGTTTACCGCGGGGGCGGGAAATGTGTTTGACGGGTGCATTGCGCATCACAACGCGGACGACGGCTGGGACCTGTATGCAAAGGTTTGGCTTAAGCCGATTGGACCGGTGACCATCCGCAACTGCATCGCCTATCAAAACGGCTATCTGGAGAACGGCCGGAAAGCGGGCGACGGCAACGGGTTTAAGCTGGGCGGGGATAATATGCCGGGAAAACATACGTTGGAAAATTGTCTTTCGTTTGCCAATAAGCAATGCGGATTTACTTCCAACAGCTGCCCGGACGTTACGTTGCTGGACTGCACTGCGCTGGATAACGGCGGGTATAATATCACCCTTTATACGGATCAGGAAAATACCGCTTACACGGTAAAAAATACATGCTCGTTCCGCACCGTAACCTCGCCGGGGAAAAGAGACCGCATAAAGGAACGCGGAACGCAGAAAATGCAGGATCTTTACAACGAGGACACTTATTACTGGAACCGGCTCGCGCGGGTGGCGGCAAACGGCCTGGGCAAGCCGCTGCGGGTGAAGGAGTTTTATATTTCCACGCAGTTTACGGAAGGCGTTTCGATTGCGCGCGCGCCGGATGGAAGGATCATTCTGAAAGGAAACTTTTTGCAGTGGCGGACATCAAAAAAGGGCGGGGCGCATTTCCCCTGACAGGATCCCGGATGGAAACAGTATGAGAATCGTATTTGTGATCAGAGATTTAACAAACGGCGGAGCGGAAAGAGGGGTAACGGCATTTGTAAATGCCCTGGCCGCTCTGGGGGAAGACGTTCATCTTGCCTGCATAGCGGATATTCCGGACGATTATGACGTCGATCCCGGAGTCTCCCGGCATTTGCTGACGTTCGCTTCCAATGTGACAATCCCCAAACTGCGCGGGTTATGCAAAATGCTGCATCCCGCCGCGCAAATACGGCGGCTTGCGGCGGACGTCGTCATATCGGTTAATGTCCCGGCAGAATATTACAGAGAAATTTTCTGGGCCACAAGGTTCTCCAAAACCCGTTTGGTGTATTCCGTGGTCAATAATATCGAAAAAAAATCCGTGGATAAAGCGAAAAGGCGCAGATGGAAAAAAGAGTGTTTCCTGGCGGATGCAATATGGCTGCAGACAAGCGGACAGCGCAGGTTTTTTCCACGGTTTATGCAAAAGAAGATTTTTGAGGCGCAAAACATACTGGATTCGCGTTTCCTGGAGGTGAAACGGGAAAAACGGACGCGCGTCCGCCGCTTTATCAGCGTTGGCAGGCTCCACCCGCAAAAAGACCAAAAACGGCTGATCGCCGCTTTTGCCGATATGGTGCGGCGGACACAGGATCAGGAAGCGACGCTTACCATTTATGGAAAATCCGGAAGAAGCTATGCGGACACAGAAACGGAATTAAGAATGCTGATCCGCCAATATCAATTGGAGGAGCGGATCTTTTTGCCGGGGCGCGTTTCGGATATCGCGCAAAAATACGAAGAGGCCGACGCGTTTGTTTTTAGCTCCGTTTACGAGGGATGCCCCTATGCGCTGATGGAAGCGATGGGTTCCGGCCTGCCCTGCGTTTCTACGGACTGCCCTACCGGGCCTTCCGACCTGATTACAAACGGAAAAGACGGGATACTGGTGCCGGTCGGGGACGTGCAGGCCATGTCTCTGGCGATGCAATACCTGTTGGAACATCCGCAGGAGGCGTACCAAATGGGTATGGCGGCAAGACAGAGGATGAGAGAGTGGGGAAGCCCGCAGAAAATTGCGCGGCAGCTTTTGCGGCAATTTCAGAGGATCTGCTCTTAAAAGCGGGGAGAGACGCGCATGAAACTTGTATTTATCGTATCACAGGTGACAAACGGAGGCGCCGAGCGAAATACGGCGGCGTTTGCGAATGCACTGGCGGCAATGGGCGAAGACGTTCACATTGTGTGCCTGCACGACGAGCCCGACGATTATCCGGTAGACCGGCGGGTAGGCAGGCATCTGCTGCGCACGGCGAACAGAAAGCTTCCCGGCCCCAAAAAATTTTGGGATACTTTGACGCAGGCAAAACAATTGCGGACGCTTCGCGCGGACGTCATCCTGCCGTTTTGCCCGCAGCCGGAATACCTTATGAGATTTTGGCTGGCGACCCTGTTTTGTAAAACAAAAATCATATATACGGTCCGTCTCAACGAGGAAAAGGACATTACGGACCCGATTGCCGGGCGGCAAAGAAAGCGGGCGCGCTGCCTTGCGGACGGCATCTGGGTACAGGTTAAGGGACAGCGTCAGTTTTTTCCCAAACGGCTGCAAAAGAAGATCTTTGAAGTGCCGAATATTTTGAATCCGCGTTTTTTAAAGGTTGCCGGAAGCGGCTCCTGCAATATCCGCCGCTTTGTCAGCGCGGGAAGACTGCATCCGCAGAAAAATCAAAAGTTATTAATTGAAGCGTTTGCCCGTATGATTGAGCGGACGCATAACACGGACGCGACGCTTACCATTTACGGAAAGTCCAGAGCCGGCTACAAACGCACGGAAGACGATCTGCGGGAGCGGATAGACGAATATGGTCTGAGAGAACGCGTGTTTTTACCCGGGCGCGCGTCGGATCTTGCAGAAAAATACGCGGAGGCGGACGCGTTCGTTTTCAGCTCGGACCATGAAGGCTGTCCGAACGCGCTGATGGAGGCAATGGCGGCGGGTCTTCCCTGCATTTCCACCGATTGCCCTACCGGACCGTCTGATCTTATTACAAGCGGGAAAGACGGACTGCTGGTACCGGTGGGGGATGCGGAAGCCATGTCGCTGGCAATGGAATTTTTGATAAAAAATCCGCAGGAAGCGGCGCGTATGGCCGCCGAAGCAAAAAAAAGGATGCGGGCGTGGGGAACGCCGGAACAGTTGGCAGAACAGCTTTTATTTCATTTGAGGAGGATCTGTAAAGAGTGTTAGTAAGTATCATTATGCCGACCTACAATTGCGGAGAACATATAGAAGAATCGCTCCGTTCGATTCTCGCGCAGACGCTGACGGACTGGGAGCTTTTGATCATAGATGACTGCAGTACCGACCAGACCGCGCAGATTTTAAAACCATATCTGGAGCGGTATCCCGCTATTCGTTATGACGCCCTGCAGGAGCACAGGGGCGCCGCTTTTGCAAGAAACGAGGGAATCAAAAAAGCGCGGGGAAGATACATCGCGTTTCTGGACAGCGACGATGTCTGGAAACCCCAAAAGCTGGAAAAGCAGATAGCATTTATGCGGGAGAAAAAGGCGGGCTTTAGCTGCACTGCCTACGAGCGGATGGACTGCCGGGGCAAACGTCAAAAGCGGATATGGATTCCTCCGGAACAAACCGATTATAAGAAATGCCTGCTTTTGTCCAATCCGATCGGAAACCTTACGGCAATGTACGACCGGCAGGCTGTGGGGGACTGCGAAGTACCGGACATTGAGCGGCGAAATGATTTTGCGCTGTGGCTGCAGATCTTAAAAAAGACGGATTATTGCTATGGGATGAAAGAAGTTCTGGCCGTCTACCGCACCGGCAGGAACGGGGCGGTCAGCTACCATAAGCTGGAAAATGCAAAATATCACTGGAAATTGTATCATACGATAGAAGGACACGGATTGATGAGAAGTTTGTTTGAAATGGGCTGCTGGGCTGTAGTAAAAGGGTTGGGAATCGGCGCTTACCCGAAAAAAGTATGAGAGTCATTTTTGTGCTGACAGGGCTGCGGGACGGCGGAGCGGAGAGGGAAGCGGCCGCGTTTGCTAATGCGCTTACGAAACTGGGCGAAGAAGTGCATATGGTCTGCATCGGGGATACGGCGAGCGATTATACGCTTGCGCCGGGAGTATCCTGCCATCAGCTTACCTGCAGTTCCCGCGTCAATATTCCCAAATTAAGAGTGCTTCTGCGATGGTTCAGCCCGGTGCGCCAGATCAGGAATCTGCATGGGGATGTAATCCTGCCGGTTTGCATACGGCTTGACTTTTATCCCCGTCTTTTCCTTGCCGCGGCGTTGTCGAAGGCAAAGCTTTTCTTTGCAGTCCGCAACAATCTGCCCCAAAAATATGTCCGCCCGAAAGACCGGCGCAGATGGCGCCGGGCTTGCCGTTTCGCGCGGGGAATCTGGATCCAGACAGAAGAACAGCGCGGATATTTTCCGAAATATATGCAGAAAAAAATATTCGCCGTACCCAATATTTTGGGGGAGACGTTTTTTGAAATTCCAAGAGACAGGAAACGAAACATCAGCCGTTTTATCAGCGTGGGCAGGATTCATCCCCAAAAAAATCAAAAGCTGCTGATTACCGCTTTTGCGCAAATGCTGCTGCGAACGGAGAATACAGACGCCACGCTTACCATATATGGAAATGCGGCGGAGAAAGACGAAGATATTCTGCGGGAACTGCAGGCACTGATCCGGCAGTATCATTTGGAAGGGCGGATCTTTTTGCCGGGACGTGTGGCGGATATCCAAAAAGCGTATCGGGAAGCGGATGCGTTTGTGTTTTCTTCCGATTATGAAGGATATCCCAATGCGCTGATGGAGGCGATGGCGGCGGGTCTTCCCTGTATTTCCACGGACTGTCCTACCGGTCCGTCCGCGCTGATTACAGACAAAAAAGACGGGCTGCTGGTGCCGGTAGGAGACGCTTTGGCGATGTCCCGCGCGATGCAGCGCCTGCTGGAAAACCCGGAAGCGGCAAATCAAATGGGACTGGCTGCCCGAACGAAAATGAGCGAAAGGGAAAACGCCGGAGAACTTGCCGGGCGTCTTCTGGAAAATTTAAAGCGGATATGAGAATTATTTTTGCGATTACCAATCTGAAAAACGGCGGCGCGGAAAGGGCATTGATTGTTTTTGCTAATCAACTGGCCGGCATGGGCGAGGATGTGCATATTGTCTGTACCGAGGAAGAAGGAAACGATTATGCGGTGGACGAAAGGGTAACGCGGCATCTGATCCGGCTTCCGGACATCAGAATACCGAAAGTGAGAGGGTTTTGCAATATTCTGTTTTCAGTTTTGCAGATTAGAAAACTGGCGGGGGACGTTATCATACCGTTTTATCCGCCGCTTTTGCTCGACTATGGCGTGCGTTTCCGGCTTGCGGCGATCTTTTCAAAAACGCGGGTGGTATATGCGCTTCGCTGCGGCCGGGAGCGGCAGCTTTCCGCGGAACGGGACAACTGGCTTTACAAGCTCGCCTATTACAGCGCGGACAGGATCTGGATTCAGACGCCCCGGCAGAGCAAATATTTCCCCGCGTCTTTACAAAAAAAGATATTTTGCGTGCCCAATATTATAGACAGCCGTTTTTTAGAGATCCCCAGAACCTACACGGACAAAATCAGCCGCTTTATCAGCGTAGGCAGGATTCACCCGCAAAAAAACCAGAAAATGCTGCTGGAGGCGTTCGCCGATATGATTGCGCGTACGGGAAACCGGGAAGCCACGCTTACGATCTATGGGAAATGCGCACCGGAAGTTTATGAAACGGAACTGGAACTGCGCGCTTATATCAGGCAGCATCATCTGGAAGAACGGGTATTTCTGGCGGGGCGCGTAACGCGGATAGAAGAGAAATACGAACAGGCGGACGCGTTTGTATTCAGTTCGGATTATGAAGGCTGCCCAAACGCGCTGATGGAAGCAATGGCGGCAGGCCTGCCCTGCGTTTCCACGGACTGTCCTACCGGTCCGGCGGACCTGATTGAAAATGAAAAAAACGGATGGCTGATCCCGGTCGGGGACGTGCGGGCGCTGTCAGAAAAAATGGAGTATCTGACTGCAAACCCGCGGGCGGCGAACCGGGCGGGGGCGGCTGCGCGAGAGCGGATGCGCGAATGGGGAAGCGCGGAAGAAATCGCCGCAAAACTTTTGCAGTATATAAGGAGATAGCGTGAACAAGATAGGAATATGCGGCCATTTTGGATTCGGCTGCGATCTGCGAAACGGACAGACGGTCAAAACCAGGCATCTTGCACAGGCGCTGGGAAAAGAGTTTGGGGAAAAACAACTTTTCTGTGTAGATACGCACGGCGGCGCAAAGAATGCGCCGCGGGTTTTTGTGCGGATGATTCAAATGTTCCGGGAGTGTACGGACGTCCTGTTTCTGCCCGCTTACCGCGGTTTGCTTGTTTTAACGCCGCTTTTTTGCCTGCTGAATTTCTTTTTCCGGCGCCGGCTGCATTATATCGTGATCGGCGGCTGGCTGCCGCAATATCTGGACAGATACCGCCTGCTTTCGCGGAAGCTGAAAAAGATAACGGGGATTTACACCGAGACGCCGCAGATGAAAAGAGCGCTGGAGGAAAGGGGATTTTCCAACGTATGGGTGGCGCCCAACTTTCGCAATGTCCGTCCGCTTGCCAAAGAGGAACTGGTCTATACATGGGCTGCGCCCTATCCGCTTTGCACGTTTTCCCGGATCATCCGGGAAAAGGGGATCGAGGACGCGGTCAGGGCGGTAACGCTGGCAAACGAACGTCTGGGAGGACAGATTTTTTATCTGGATATTTTCGGCGAGGTGGGAAAATCGTACGCGCGGCGCTGGGAAACATTAGAACGGAATTTTCCGCCTTATATCCGGTATCGCGGGCAGGCGGAACCGGAAAGGATCAAAAATTATTATGCGCTGCTGTTTCCGACTTACTATTCCGGCGAAGGGTTTGCGGGAACGCTGATCGACGCCATGAACGCCGGGGTTCCGGTGATTGCAAGCGACTGGCGCTATAACCGGGAACTGGTGATTCCCAAAGAGACGGGGGCGCTGGTGCCGCCCAGAGAACCGGAGGCGCTGGCAGACTGTCTGGTGCAGATTGCAGAAGATCCGGAAAAATGGAACGGCATGAAGCTTACGGCCCGCAGGGCGGCAGAGCAATACGCGCCTGCGCGCGCGCTGGAAGCGCTGATACGAAATCTGGCCCACCATCAAAGCGGGGAGGATTAAAAATGCGGATTTTATATGTCATCAATGCGTTTACCTATGCCGGCGCCGAAAAGCTGGTTTTTCATCTTGCCCTGCAAATGGCGGAGCGCGCGGATTACATCGGAATAATAGCGCTTTACCGAAAACGGGACCGGGCGGAGGCGCAGATGATCGAGGCGCTGTCGCAGGCGGGGATCGATACGCGCATACTTGGCAAACGCGCGGGCCGGGACCGTGTCGGCAGTGTAAGGGAAATCCGCCGGTTTCTGAAAACCCGTCAGATTCAGCTTATACATGCGCATTGTCCGGTGCCTATGCTTCTGGCGAAGATTGCGGGAAGGCTTGCGGGCGTACCTGTGATCTGTACGGTGCATAATACCAGAGGCTACCAGTGGGACCGCTTTACCGCGTGGATGGCGCGCGCCTATATCGCCTGCGGAGAAGCGACGGAACTTTATATGAGGGAGAGCCTGCGGATTCCGGCGGCAAAGATTTCCCGAATTTATAACGCGGTTGACGCGCAGACGCTTGGAAAAGCGCAAAAAGAGGAACATTTCTGGGAAACGTACGGAGGACGTGCAGGCGAACAGGCCATTTTGCATATTGGCCGGATCTGCTATCAGAAAAATCAGATTTGCATGCTGCGCGCTTTCCAAAGCATGATCCGGCAGGGTTATACTGGAGCCAGACTGTACATTCTGGGAGATTACAACAGAGAGGATCCGATCTACCGGGAGCTGCTGCAATATCTTGACGAACAGGATCTTACAAAGTATGTCTGCTTTCTGGGCGTGCGGCAGAACGTGCAGGATTTTCTGGCAAACGCCGACTGTTTTCTCATGACTTCCCGGTACGAGGGCTTCTGCGTAGCGCTTCTGGAGGCGGTGATCAGCGGCTGCGCGGTGGTTGCAACGGAACTGCCGTTTGTCCGGGAATTAAACGCGATTGCCCCCTGCGTTACGGTGATTCCGCAAAATGACGCGCAGCGTCTGGCGGATATTCTTATGAAAAAAGATTACCGGAGACAGAGCAGGGAAACGGCCGCGCTGATTTCCCGAAAATTTTCAATGGATCGTTTTGTGGAGGAACAGGATGCGTTATACAAAAGAGTCCGGTACGGAACCATTCAAAAAAGCGGATCATAGTCCGATCCGTCTGTTTACAAAGGGACTGGCGTTTTACTTTTTGATGCTGCCGGCCGGCGCGCTGGCAATCGGGGCGGCCGGTTCCCTGCTGCGTGTGATCGGGTTTGCCCTGGTTGTGGTTGGGATCCTGCAGTACCGCGAAGAAAAAAAGGGACGTCAGGTTCTGTATCTGTTTTTGTTTGTCTGCTGGCTTGCGCTTTCGCTGCTCTGGTCTTTGGACGCGGCGATTTCTTTTCAGCGCGTCTTTTCTAACGCGTGCTTTTTGCTTTTGCTGTTTGTGGCGGCGGCGTACGAATACCGCGAGGAGGAGCTTGCCTGCCTGAAGCGGTGCCTTGTCTGGTCGTCGCGGCTTACGGTGCCGCTTACGGTTCTGTTTGCCGGGTGGTATGAAGGCCGTCTGCGCATGAGCGGAGCGGTCAGCGAGGATCCGAATTATCTGTGCATGTATTTTTCCTTTGGGGTTGTTTCCTGCGTGGAAAGGCTCTGCGGCGACAGCCGCATCTTCGCAAAGCTGGCTGCTTTTGCAGAGCTGCTGATTTATCTTTGCCTGATCTTTGCCACCGGTTCCCGCGGGGGCGTTCTGGCGGTCGCCGTGATGATCGTCTGCACGCTCTTTTTGCGGACGGGCAAAAAGACGCATACGTTCCGCCGGCTGCTTTGGAAGCTGCTGACGCTGCTGGCCATTTTTGCCGCCTGCGTCCTTGCAGCAAATTTCGTCCTGCGGGATTTGACGGCGCGCTACAGCATAGCGGAGATTATTACGCTGAGAGGGGCGGGGCGCTTTGAAATATGGCGGGATGCCCTCCGGACGTTCCGGGACGCGGATTTGTTCCGCAAACTGTGCGGATTCGTACGGCGAAGCTGGTTTCGCAGTTGTACGCTTTTTCGCGGAATACCGTGATGCACAATATGTTTATCGAAAATTTGATCGAGACGGGCCTGATCGGGCTTATTTTATACAGCGTATACATTTTCAGCTTCTGGAACAGCGCGAAAAAAAGCGGGGACGTATTTGCCGCGGCGGTTATGGCGGGGATGATCGTCATGTCGCTGTCAGTCTCTATTTATGCGTTTAAGCCTTACTGGAACATTATGATTTACATTTTGTGCGTACAAAACCGCGCCGCTCGGCGCGAAGAGAGGAAAGAGCGCCGGCGCAGACGGGCCAGCACGCGGGAAGGAGAAGCGCGGATATGAAAAAAGCGGTTATTATTGGCGCGGGTCCGGCCGGCATTACCGCCGGTTACGAACTGCAAAAGCAATCCAAAGAATATGAGGTGACCATTCTGGAGGCGACGGATCAGATCGGCGGATTATCACGGACGATCTGCCATAACGGGAACCGGATGGATATTGGCCCGCATCGTTTTTTCTCAAAGGATGCCCGCGTACTGCAATGGTGGCAGGAAATCCTTCCCCTGCAGGGAAAAGGGGCGCTGGACGATAATCTGCTGGGACGCCGGATCGCTCTGGCGCAGGGCGGACCGGATCCTGAGACAGAGGACGCGGTCATGCTTTTGCGAAAGCGCGTTTCACGGATCTATTATCAGAAAAAATTTTTCGATTACCCGGTAAAGCTGAACCGGGACACAATCCGCAACATGGGAATGCGTACGGCGCTGGAAGCGGGATGCAGTTATCTGGCGGCGTGCGGGAAAAGAGAGGAACATTCTCTGGAGGATTTTTACATCCATCGCTTCGGGCGAAAATTATATCAGATGTTTTTTGAAGCGTATACCCAAAAAGTGTGGGGACGCCATCCGCGGGATATATCCGCCGACTGGGGCGCGCAGCGCGTGAAGGGACTGTCCGTTGCCGCCATCTGCAAAGACATTTTTTGCAAAAGCGTTCCGGGGGAGAAACAGAAGCGCGTGAAGGAAACCTCACTGATCGGGGAATTCTGGTATCCCAAATACGGATCCGGACAGCTCTGGGAAACGGCGGCGCAGCGATATCAAAACATGGGCGGCAGGCTTTTGCGAAACACAAAAGTAACCGGCGTCCGCACGGACGGCGGGCGAATTGTCTCCGTACAGGCGCAAATCCGCCGCGCGGGGGAAACGCAGCAGGTGGAGTTTCCGGCCGACATACTGCTCTCTTCCATGCCGCTGAAAGATCTGGTCGGCGCGCTTGATGATGCGCCCGCCGATGTGAGAACGGTTGCGGACGCCCTTCCTTACCGCGACTTGGTAACGATAGGGATTTTGGCAGACCAACTGAATTTAAAAAACGAGACGGATTTGCGGACTTTATCGGACATGATTCCGGACTGCTGGATCTATGTGCAGGACGCGGGCATACGAATGGGGCGGATCCCGATTTTTAACAACTTTTCGCCTTATCTGGTAAAGGAACCGCAAAAAACCGTCTGGATTGGATTGGAATATTTCTGTACGGAAAACGATGCGTACTGGAGAAAAACGGAAGAAGAATGGATCGCCCTGGCGACGGAGGAACTGACCGCAATGGGCGTTATCCAATCGCCGCGAAACGTGCTGGACGCGCACTGCGAAAAGGTGAAAAAAGCGTACCCCGCTTACTTTGACGCTTACTACCAAATCGAGACAGTCATCCGCTATCTGAACCGGTTTCCAAACTTATACTGCATCGGCAGAAACGGGCAGCACCGTTACAACAATATGGATCATTCTATGGAAACGGCCTTTGCGGCGGTAAAAAGTATTCTGGAAAACGGCGCGGAAAAAGAGGCGGTCTGGCGCGTCAATACGGAAGCGGAATATCACGAGAGTAAAAAAGGAGGCGCCCGCAGCGATGAAACAGGATAAAAATTGGGGGAAACAATGGCTGCCGGAGGCGCTGAGCGCGTTTGCCGTTCTCTTTTTTCGCTTTGTTTATTATAAAAACGCGGTTATTGCAGAATTGGCCGATGACAGCGCGTCCTATATCAACCTTAACTGGGAGGGGTTCCAAAGAGGAGAACGGATGCCGCTTTATCCGCTGCTCATCCGTTTTCACAGGCTGTTATGGAAAAACCATTATCTGGAAGGAGTGGTCTGCTGTCAGATTCTCGTATCGCTGATCGCGGTTGTGTTTTTATACAAAGCGGTGAAACTGGCAGTGCGCAATCGCCTGATCGCCTGCATGGCCGCGGTGTTCTGGGGATGCTATCCGGGAGTTATGGGTTATGACACGGTGATTCTCTCCGAATCGCTGGCGCTTTCTTTGAGCGTTTTTCTGCTTTATTTTACGGTCCGTTATATCCGGCACAGCACGGGAAAAAACGGAGGGCGGATGTTGTTTGCGGCATTTCTTGCGGTTTGCCAGAAGTCGGCGCTTTTTATCTATGTGCCCGCCACGTTCGTTTTGCTGGCAATGCAGTTTTTTTTACAAAAGGAAAA
>CANQJX010000028.1 GCA_947624335.1 uncultured Marvinbryantia sp. | reverse complement strand
CAGGAGGTAGAAGAACATATATACAGCGGTATGCTGGATGGCCTGTCGGATCCTTATTGCGTCTATTACTCCAAGCCTGCCCTGCAGCGGCAGGACGAACTGACCAACGGCGTTTACACCGGGATCGGCGCCGTGCTGAACCAGGATATGGATACGGGGACGGTTACGGTTGCCGCCTGTTTTCCCGATACGCCTGCGGCGGAAGCCGCCCTTGCGCCGGGCGATATCATCACCGCCATCAATGGCAAAGAGATCGCCGGACTTGAGTTAGACGAAGTAGTAAGCGAAATCAAAGCGCGGGAAGATAAGACGATCCGGCTAAACCTGATCCGCGGGGAAGAAAAACTGGAACTGACAATGGAAAAACGGGACATTGAGGTTCCGACCGTGGAGTGGGAAATGCTGGAAGACAAAACGGGTTATCTGCAGATTCTGGAGTTTGACGCGATTACTTACGAACAGATAAAAGCGGCGCTTGCGGCTCTTGAAAAACAGGGGATGGAAAAACTGATTGTGGATCTGCGCAATAATCCCGGCGGAGTTCTGGACACCGTCTGCGACGTGGCGGATCTTTTTCTGCCGGAAGGGCCGATTGTTTATGTGGAGGATAAACAGGGCAGGCGCACGGAATATCCGTCGGACGCGGAGCATTGCTTTGAAAAACCGCTGGTCGTGCTGGTGAATGAGAACAGCGCCAGCGCGTCGGAAATTTTTGCGGGCGCGGTGCAGGATTATAAAATCGGCACGCTTCTCGGAACGGCTACATTTGGCAAAGGGATTGTGCAAAGAGTCTATGAATTGTCAGACGGCAGCGGGGTAAAACTTACGATTGCAAAATATTATACGCCCAGCGGGAACGACATCCACGAAAAGGGAATAAAGCCGGATGTAGAGGTGCCGCTGGCAGAAGAACTGCGCGGCCTTCCGGAAATTGAAAAAGAGCAGGATAATCAGCTGCAGGAAGCGATCCGCATACTGCGGGAAACGCCGCTTAAGTAGATTTGCGCGGGAGATACGGGCGGGGAAATTCCGGACATTCCCGCTCAAATTCCGCAAGTTCCGCCTCGGACAGTTCTTCCAGAAAAGCCTGCGAAAATTCCGGATCGCTCATGGCGGCGAGACGGCGGATGCGTTCCAGCGCTTTTGCGGGATGCTCCAAAGATTGTTTTTGTTCCATCGAGTTTCCTTCTTTCTGATTGGAATACATTTATTTTAGACGAAATATGTCTAAAAGTAAAGAGGGAAATCGTACCATCCGGAAAAACAATTTGCACTATTCACAAAAATGTGCTATGGTATACTGATAAGGGACTCAGTACATACATTTTGGGGAGAAATAAAATGAAAAGGAAAGAACTTTGGAAAAAGTTGCCATATATTACGGTTTCCGGTATTTTGGTACTTTCGGGTTCCGCCGCGGTAACGGCGGGACGCGCCGCGGCTTCGGCGCAGGAAGCCAATACGTCCGGCGACCAGAACAATCCGCTGGGCGCGGAGACGCCGAACGAGGCGGAAACGCAGAAAAAACAGCCGGAATCATCAAAGACGCCCGCAACGGGATCTTCGGAGCCGGCGCCGCCGGAAACGTCAGCGACGGAGCCAACGCCGCCGGAAACGGAATCTTCCACACCGGGCACGTCGGAACCGCAGCAGACGGAAATACAGACGGACACGCAGACGTCAACGGAAACAGATACGGTAAGCACTGTTCCGGAGACAGAGTCTGATACGCAGACGCAGGTTCTCACGGAAAGCGAAATGCTGATCGGCGAGAAGCAGGACAAAAAAAACGAGAAAGAAACGGAAGACCATTCGCAGAAGAACGCGAACTGGAAAACAAATATCATTGCCAGCAATGCCGCGTATCTGGGACAGCTTTCCAATCTTTACGGCATTACGATCGCGCCGGACTTTGCGGGCGCGTGCGACGAGGTAGAGGCAATGTTTGCCAGCCATCTCACAGACCCGGAAAATTTTAAGGCGGGCAACTGGAAAGATGTGTTTGCCGTATTTATTTATGAACTGAAAAAGCAGACAGGCTCCGGGAATGTTTCGGCATCCTCTGTGCCGCTGCTTCTGGATATTTTTACGCAGATGAACGCTCCGCAGCTTGCCGTGGGCGAGACGCCGGAAGCGCCCGACATCTCGGAAGTCTTTGTGGAAGAATACCCGATCGACGAACAGATGGCGCGGATCGACCGGCGGGAAGAACTGCTGCTTACCGCGGACGAGAGCGCAAACGCGCTGGATCTGATGGCCAGGGAACGCATCCACGAGCAGGCCGAGCAGCAGCGCGAGGCGCTGCGCAGGGAGCAAAAGGCGCAGATGGACCGGGCGCGTTACGAAAAGTGGCTGCGCCTGAAACAGGAGAAAGAACAGCGCCAGATACAGGATTGTTATGCGACGGCGGATCTTACTCCGAAAACCATAGAGGATTATGTAAACGAGCACGGGATTGACGCGGCGGGCAAAGAGGAGATCGAACGCTACGCCTCGAATCAATGCCTGCAGTTGTGCGCGATTTCCAGCGCAGAACGCCAGATTGTGCGCGCTTCTGTGGGAAATGATCTCTCGGAAGAACGCGTGGGAATTGTAACGGCGGCCTACAGCCTTGTGGGAAAAGTGGGATATTTCTGGGGCGGAAAATCCTTTGTTATGGGCTGGGACAGCAGATGGGGCACGCCCGCGAAAGTGACGGCGTCGGGCAGCACGTCGACGGGAATGACAAGAGGCTACGGATTAGACTGCAGCGGCTTCACGCTGTATTGCTATTACAACGGTTTGAACGGATCGGACGCCGGCATTGGCGGACATACGACAAGCCAGTGGAACGCGTCTGTGATGGTCGATCAGATCAATGCCAGACCGGGCGATCTGGTATTTTACGGAGGCCCGGAGCGCGGGGATATGAACCACGTCGGCGTGGTAGTCGGAAAATCGGATGACGGCGGGCTGATTGTGGCGCATTGCTCATCCAGCCAGAACGGCGTGGTAGTCGGCGAAGCGTGGGCGTCCGGCTTCCGCCATGTCAGAACGGTTCCGGCTCTGCCGTAGCGGCGCGGTATGATATTTTGCAGGCAATCGAAATAATACATGACTTTGATTTTTTAATGTCATAAGCATAACCGCGGGTTTTGATTGACAAACAAAATACCCGCTGTTATGCTTTTTTTGAATGGCAGAGAAAAGGAGAGGATCAAACCATGAAGTATACAAAAGAAGATGTATTGCGGCTGGTACAGGAGGAGGACGTAGAGTTTATCCGCCTGCAGTTTACGGATATTTTCGGGACGCTGAAAAATCTGGCGATTACGGCGAGCCAATTGGAAAAAGCGCTCAATAATCAGTGCATGTTTGACGGTTCTTCCATTGAAGGATTTGTCCGGATTGAAGAATCGGATATGTATTTGCACCCCGATCTGGATACCTTTGTTATTTTCCCATGGAGACCGCAGCAGGGCAAAGTGGCGAGACTGATCTGCGATATTTACCGTCCGGACGGTTCGGTGTTTGAAGGAGATCCGCGCCACATATTAAAACGCGTGCTCCGCGAAGCGAAAGATCTGGGATACCAGTTTGACGTAGGGCCGGAATGCGAGTTCTTTCTGTACCATACGGACGACAACGGACAGCCCACGACCCTCACGCACGAAAAAGCGGGCTATTTTGACCTTGGCCCCGTAGATTTGGGAGAAAACGCAAGACGCGATATGGTGATGACGCTGGAGAGCATGGGCTTTGAAATCGAAGCTTCGCATCACGAGGTCGCTCCGGCGCAGCACGAGATTGATTTTAAATACGACGACGCTCTGAAAACGGCCGATAATATTATGACGTTTAAGCTGTCGGTAAAGACGATTGCCAAGCGCCATGGCCTGCACGCTACTTTTATGCCCAAACCCAAAGAGGGCGTCAACGGTTCCGGTATGCATATGAATATGTCGCTTTCCAAAGACGGGAAAAATATTTTCGCGGACCCGTCGGACGTATATGGGTTAAGCCGGGAAGCATATTACTTTATCGGCGGGCTGATGAAGCATATCCGCTGCATGTGCGCTATTACGAATCCGCTGGTGAATTCTTATAAGCGGCTGGTGCCCGGATATGAGGCGCCGGTTTATATTGCGTGGTCGGCGCAGAACCGTTCTCCGCTGATCCGCATTCCGGGTACGCGGGGCGAAGGCACGCGCGTAGAACTGCGCTGCCCGGATCCGTCCAGCAATCCGTATCTGGTGCTTGCCGTGTGCCTTGCGGCGGGACTGGACGGCATGAAAAATAAGATTCTGCCGCCTGCGCATGTAGATAAAAATATTTTCCGCCTGACAGAAGAAGAAAGAACGGAACTGGGGATTGACACCCTGCCGGATAATCTTCTCGCGGCTGTGGAAGCCATGGAGAACGATCCTTTGATCTGCCGGGTTCTGGGAGAGCATATCACCGAAAATTATTGCCGCGCCAAACGCAACGAATGGGCGCAGTACAGCCAAAATGTGACCAATTGGGAACTGGACCAGTATCTCTACCGAATTTAACCTGTTTTGCCGATCAAGACAGGAGGTGGAGAGATTGGTGAATATCATTGTGGTATTCCCGAAAGCCGAGGATGCGCGAAATATCCGGAATATTCTGGTTCGCAGCGGCTATCGGGTGGCTGCCGTCTGCACCAATGGCTCTCAGGTACTGCACCTGGCGGACGAATTTGGAGAAGGCATCGTGGTGTGCGGCTACAAATTTAACGATATGCTCTACAGCGATTTGAGACAGGATCTCCCGCGGGGATTTGAAATGCTTTTGGTTGCGTCCGGTCATTTTCTGGAAACGTGTCCGGACCGGGATCTTGTGCGTCTGGCGCTGCCGCTTAAAATTACGGATCTGGTGAATACGCTGGAAATGATGATCGGCGGCATTGCGAAACGCAAACGGCGGGAAAGGCAGAAGCCGCGAATCCGCTCCGAGGAAGACAAAAAGCTGATCGAAGACGCTAAGCGGCTATTGATGGAGCGAAATCATATGTCCGAGGAGGAAGCGCACCGCTATATGCAAAAATGCAGCATGGACAGCGGAACAAATCTGATAGAAACGGCGCAGATGATTTTTGCGCTGATGAAGTATTAGCAGCAAGGAAAAAAGGAGACGAAGAGCATGAAATTTACAAAAATGCACGGAATCGGCAACGATTATGTCTATGTGAACTGCTTTGAGGAACACCTGGACGACCCGGCAAAGGTTGCGGTCGCGGTAAGCGACCGGCATTTCGGAATCGGCTCGGACGGGCTGATCCTGATTAAGCCGTCGGATGTGGCGGACGGGAAAATGGAGATGTACAATGCGGACGGTTCCATGGGGGCGATGTGCGGAAACGGCATCCGCTGCGTCGCCAAGTATATGTACGATTACGGACTTACGGACAAGACTTCCATCAGCGTGGAGACCAAAAGCGGGATCAAATATCTGGATCTTAAGGTGGAAAACAAAAAGGTGACGGAGGTAAAGGTTAATATGGGCGCCCCGATCCTGGAGGCGGAAAAGATACCGGTGCTTGCCGGGACGGAGCGGGTGATCGGCCTGCCGGTGGAGATCGGCGAAAAGCCGTGGAATATTACCTGCGTATCGATGGGAAACCCGCATGCAGTCACTTACATAGAAGATGTGAAACATCTGGAGATAGAAAAAATCGGGCCTCAGTTTGAGAACCATAAAATGTTTCCGGACCGCGTCAATACGGAGTTTGCACATGTGATCGACCGGCATACGGTTGAGATGCGCGTATGGGAGCGGGGTTCCGGGGAAACGCTGGCATGCGGGACAGGCGCCTGTGCGACCGCCGTCGCGTCCATCCTGAACGGATATACCGAAGACGAAGTGACGGTAAAGCTTCTGGGAGGGGATCTGCGTATCTTCTGGGACAGAAACGAAAATACGGTTTACATGACCGGAAGCGCGACGACCGTTTTTGAAGGAACAATCGAGATCTAGGAGGAAAAAAAGATGGTAAAAGTAAATGAAAATTATTTAAAACTGCCGGGGAGTTATCTGTTTTCTACCATCGGCAAAAAGGTGGCCGCGTTTACGGCGGCGCATCCGGACAAGAAGATCATCCGTCTGGGAATCGGCGATGTAACGCAGCCGCTGGCGCCGGCGATTATTTCGGCGCTGCATAAGGCGGTGGACGAGATGGCGGATGCGGCGACGTTCAAAGGTTATGCGCCGGATCTCGGTTATGAGTTTCTGCGCACGGCGATTGCCGAGGAAGATTATAAAGCGCGCGGCTGTGATATTGCGGCGGACGAAATTTTTATATCGGACGGGGCGAAATGCGATTCCGCAAACATTCAGGAGATTTTCAGCCTGGATAATAAGATTGCGGTCTGCGATCCCGTATATCCGGTTTATGTGGACTCCAACGTGATGGCGGGAAGAACCGGAACGTGGGACGCGGCGAAGGAAACCTGGAGCGATGTGATTTATATGCCGTGTACAAAGGAAAACGGGTTTGCTCCGGACCTTCCGGATCAGACGCCGGATCTGATTTACCTTTGCTTCCCCAACAATCCGACGGGTTCTGCCATCACCAAAGAAGAACTCCAGGTGTGGGTGGACTATGCAAACAAAGTCGGCGCGGTCATTATTTACGACGCGGCGTACGAAGCTTATATTTCGGAGGAGGACGTGCCGCATTCCATTTATGAATGCGAGGGCGCGCGCACCTGCGCGATCGAGCTGCGCAGCTTCTCAAAAAACGCAGGCTTTACCGGCGTGCGGCTGGGCTTTACGGTAGTGCCCAAAGAATTAAAGGTGCAAGATACGTTCCTGCACGGCCTCTGGGCGAGAAGACACGGCACCAAATATAACGGAGCGCCGTATATTGTGCAGAAAGCGGGCGCGGCGGTGTATACGCCCGAAGGGAAGAAACAGATCAAAGAACAGGTCGCCTACTATATGAGAAACGCGGCTGTGATCTACGACGGCTTAAGCGAGGCGGGCTACTGCGTATCGGGCGGGATTAACGCGCCCTATATCTGGCTGAAAACGCCGGACGGCATGAATTCATGGGAATTTTTTGACTATCTTTTGGAAAAGGCAAATGTGGTGGGAACTCCCGGCTCCGGATTTGGGCCGAGCGGCGAGGGCTATTTCCGCCTGACGGCTTTCGGAACCTATGAGAATACCGTGGAGGCAATCGAACGGATCAAGAGGCTGTGAGGGATATGATGCACGAACATACAAGAACCATCCGCATCGGGGAGCGCGTTATCGGCGGGGGGAATCCGATTCTGATTCAATCGATGACCAACACGCGCACAGAAGATGCGGCGGCGACCGCAGCGCAGATTAAACGGCTGGAAGCGGCCGGATGCGAAATCGTCCGCTGCACAGTGCCGACGCTGGAAGCGGCGCGCGCTCTGCCGGAAATCAAAAAGCAGATTTCCATTCCGCTGGTGGCGGACATTCATTTTGACTACAAAATGGCGCTTGCGGCGATTGAAAACGGCGCGGATAAAATTCGCATTAATCCGGGGAATATCGGAGGGAAAGAGCGCGTAAAAGCGGTAACGGACGCGGCGCGCGAGCGCGGTATTCCCATCCGCGTGGGCGTAAACAGCGGTTCTTTGGAGAAGGAACTGATCGAAAAATACCACGGCGTTACGGCCGAAGGACTGGTTGAGAGCGCGCTGCAAAAGGTTGGGATGATCGAGGAACTGGGTTATGAAAATCTGGTGATCAGCATTAAGTCTTCCGATGTGATGATGTGCGTAAAAGCGCATGAATTGATTGCAAAACGGACGGACTATCCCCTGCATGTAGGCATTACAGAGGCGGGAACGCTTTTTTCCGGAAACATCAAATCCGCGATCGGGCTGGGCCTGATCCTCTCAAAAGGGATCGGCGATACCATCCGCGTTTCTCTGACAGGCGATCCGGTGGAGGAAATAAAATCCGCCAAACAGATCCTGCGCACCCTGGGGCTGCGCAAAGGCGGCATCGAAGTAGTATCGTGCCCTACCTGCGGACGCACCAGCATTGATCTGATCGGCCTCGCCAATCAGGTGGAGACAATGGTGCAGGAATTTCCGCTGAATCTGAAAGTAGCGGTGATGGGCTGCGTAGTCAACGGACCCGGCGAAGCGCGGGAAGCGGACATCGGCATTGCGGGCGGAAAGGGAGAAGGACTGCTGATTAAAAAGGGAGAAGTGGTGAAAAAGCTGCCGGAAGACGAGCTGCTGGCGGCGCTGCGCGAGGAACTCGCACATTGGGAGAAGTAAAGATGGAAAAAAGCTTTACGGATGTTTTTCCGACGTTAACGTTAAACGAAGATATGAAAGATCTGCTTACCAGAGTAACGGTTACGAAAGTAACCGTTACTTCTGCTAAGGACTTTTTACGCATTTACCTGACAAGCGACATCTGGATCCACAAACAGTATATTTATGATCTGGAACAGGCGGTTGCGCAGCAATGCTTTGCGGGGGAAACAATCACGGTAAAGATCATAGAAACCTTCCATCTCTCCGGACAATATACGGCGCAGAACCTGTTTCCCTTATATAAAGACAGCATTTTAACGGAATTGAAGCATTACAGTATGTTTGAGTACAATCTGCTGCGCGGGGCGCAGATTACGTTTACGGCGCCGGACGCGATGACCCTGACAATCGAAAAATCGGTGATCGCGCAGGGAAAAGCGCAGGAACTGATACGGATTCTGGAAAAAATCTTCTGCGTGCGCTGCGGGCTTTCTTTGAAGATTACGCTGGAAGAAAAAGAGAGAAAAGACAGCCGCGCGCGCCGCAACAGCAGTCTGATGATTGAAAGGGAAGTGGAAGCGATTGCAAAACGCGCGGCGCAGCAGGCGGAGCAGGAGGACGAACTTCTGATCCCCGCGGGAGAAGCGGCGTCCAAACCCGAAACGAGGACACAGAGCCGGGAGCCGGTACCGGAGCGCAGAGCGGACAAAGCAGCCGCGCAAAAGCAGGCGGGCGGCGCAAAAGAAAACGGCAAAAAAACGGGGCCGTACCGCAGGACGTTTATCCAGTCGGATCATCCGGACGTCTTGTACGGCAGAGATTTTAACGAAGACGCCATCGCCATCAGCAGCATAGAAGGCGAGATGGGCGAGGTGGTAATCCGCGGGCAGATCCGCGCGCTGGAAGTGCGGGAGCTGCGCAATGAGAACAGGCTGCTTATCCTGGATGTAACCGATTTTACCGATACGATCGTGGTGAAGCTGTTTTTGCCCAAAGAGCAGCAGGAGCGCCTGTGCGAACAGATACAAAAAGGATCGTTTGTAAAAATCAAGGGCGTGACCAATATGGACGGCGTATCCGAGGTAAAAGAAATTGTAAAACAGGCGTACCGGTGGGGGCATCCCGCCATAGCGATCACGGATCACGGCGCGGTGCAGGCGTTTCCCGACGCCAACCATGTGGTTGAGGAGATCGACCGCGCATACCGGGAGGCATACAAGGAGGAACATCCCGAAACGACGCCGGAGGAATTGAAAAAGGTTGCGCACCCGTTTAAAGTACTGTACGGGGTAGAAGGATATCTGGTGGACGACCTGCAAAAGATTGTTTCCAATTCCAGGGATCAGGACATCTATTGTCCCTGTGTGGTCTTTGATCTGGAGACTACGGGCTTCAGCCCGGTTCACAACCGCATTATCGAGATCGGCGCCGTTAAGGTGGAGAAGGGAAAGATCGTGGACCGCTTTTCCACGTTTGTCAACCCGCAGACGCCGATTCCGTTTCGGATCGAACAGTTGACGGGAATCAGCGACGCCATGGTGCTGAACGCTCCGACAATCGAAGAAACGCTCCCGGAATTTCTGAAGTTTATCGACGGCTGCGTACTGGCGGCGCACAATGCGTCTTTTGACGTGGGATTTCTGGAAGAAAACTGCCGCCGCACGGGCAGGGAGCATACGTTTACCTATGTGGATACGGTGGCGCTTGCGCGCGTGCTGCTCCCGCAGCTTAGCCGCTTTAAGCTGGATACGGTGGCAAAGACGCTGCATGTGCCTTTAAACAACCATCACCGCGCGGTAGACGACGCGGAATGTACCGCGGGTATTTATCTGCGCTTTCTGGATATGCTCAAAGAGCAGGGAGCGCTCCGGTTCGACGCGGTGAACCGGCTGCGAAGCGCGTCCGTGGAGCAGATCAAAAAACTGCCGACGTACCATGTGATCATTCTGGCAAAAAATGAAACCGGCAGGGTAAATCTTTACCGGCTGGTGTCGTTTTCCCATCTGCAATATTACAGCCGGAGGCCGCGCATTCCCAAAAGCGTGCTGAATCAGTACCGCGAAGGGCTGATCGTCGGCTCCGCCTGCGAGGCGGGTGAAATTTTCCGCGCGGTGCTGGAGGACAAGCCGGAGCAGGAACTGGCAAGGCTGGTGGATTTTTATGACTATCTGGAAATTCAGCCGATCGGAAACAATGAATTTTTGCTGCGCGAGGAGCATGACAATGTACATACCAAAGAGGACCTGCAGAATTTAAACCGCCGTATCGTGCGCCTGGGCGAGCAGTTTGGCAAGCCGGTGGCGGCCACCTGCGACGTGCATTTTCTGAATCCGGAGGATGAGATTTACCGACGCATTATCATGGCGGGAAAAGGCTTTAAAGACGCCGATAATCAGGCGCCGCTTTATTTGCGCACCACGGAGGAAATGTTAAAGGAATTTGCGTATCTCGGCGAGGAGAAAGCGCGGGAAGTCGTAATCGACAATCCCAATCAGATCGCCGCCCTGTGCGAAAAAATATCGCCGGTGCGCCCGGATAAATGTCCGCCGGTCATCCCGGATTCGGACAAGACCCTGCGCGAAATCTGCTATAAGCGCGCGCATGAAATCTACGGGGAAACGCTGCCGCCTGTGGTGACCGAACGGCTGGAGCGGGAACTCAATTCCATTATTTCCAATGGATTTGCCGTAATGTATATTATTGCGCAGAAGCTGGTGTGGAAATCGAACGAGGACGGCTATCTGGTGGGCTCCAGAGGATCCGTAGGATCT
Source organism: uncultured Marvinbryantia sp. (assembly GCA_947624335.1). Lineage (GTDB taxonomy): Bacteria > Bacillota > Clostridia > Lachnospirales > Lachnospiraceae > Marvinbryantia. The sequence goes on along the minus strand of CANQJX010000028.1, from coordinate 1,541 downwards.
TCCTTTGTGGCGACAATGGCGGGAATCACGGAAGTCAATCCGCTAAGCCCCCATTACTATTGCGAGGACTGCCACTATTATGATTTTGATTCGGAGGAGGTAAAGGCTTATTCCGGACGCGCCGGGTGCGATATGCCCGATAAGAACTGCCCGGTCTGCGGAGCGCCGCTGCGCAAAGAGGGATTTGATATTCCGTTTGAGACATTCCTTGGGTTTAAGGGCAATAAAGAGCCGGATATCGACCTTAACTTTTCCGGCGAATATCAGGGAAACGCGCACCGCTATACCGAAGTGATTTTCGGCGAGGGACATACGTTCCGCGCGGGGACGGTGGGCACGCTTGCGGACAAAACCGCGTACGGCTATGTAAAGCGCTATTTTGAGGAGCATAATCAGCGCAAGCGCATATGCGAGATCAACCGGATCGTAGAAGGGTGCGTCGGCGTGCGCCGCACGACCGGGCAGCATCCGGGCGGGATCATTGTGCTTCCGCACGGCGAGGAGATCTATTCCTTTACCCCGATCCAGCATCCGGCGAACGATACGGAAACCGATATCATCACAACGCATTTTGATTATCACTCAATCGACCACAATCTGCTGAAACTGGATATTCTCGGCCATGATGATCCCACGATGATCCGTATGCTGGAGGATCTGACCGGTTTAAACGCAAGGGATATCCCGCTGGACGATAAGAGCGTGATGTCGCTGTTTCAGAGCACGCAGGCGCTGGGAATAACGCCGGATCAGATACAGGGCTGTCCGCTGGGATCTTTGGGCATACCCGAATTTGGAACGGATTTTGTTATTCAGATGCTGCAGGATACCAAACCGCAGAGCTTTTCCGATCTGGTAAGAATTTCCGGGCTTTCCCACGGTACCGATGTGTGGCTCGGCAATGCGCAGACGCTGATTCAGGATGGCAAGGCAACCATTTCCACGGCGATCTGTACGCGCGACGATATTATGACATATCTGATCCGCATGGGGCTGGACAGCGAACTGTCCTTTACAATCATGGAAAGCGTGCGTAAGGGAAAGGGTTTAAAGCCGCAGTGGGAGGAAGAAATGCTGGCGCATCAGGTGCCGGACTGGTATATCTGGTCGTGCAAAAAGATCAAATATATGTTTCCGAAGGCGCACGCGGCGGCATACGTTATGATGGCCTACCGCATCGCCTACTGCAAGGTTTATTATCCGCTCGCATACTATGCGGCATATTTCAGCATCCGCGCGTCCGCGTTTAATTATGAACTGATGTGCCGGGGACCGGAGCGGCTGGCGCTCTATATGAGCGATTATAAGAAAAATTATGATAATCTGACAAAAAAGGAACAGGATACTTACAAGGATATGAAGAGCGTGCAGGAAATGTATGCGCGCGGGTTTGCGTTCATGCCTATCGATATTTCCAGGGCGCAGGCAAACCGTTTTCAGATCATCGACGGCAAACTGATGCCGTCTCTGAGCACGATTGACGGGCTGGGAGAAAAGGCGGCGGAAGCGGTGGTGGAAGCGGTAAAGGACGGGCCGTTCCT
>CANQJX010000027.1 GCA_947624335.1 uncultured Marvinbryantia sp. | reverse complement strand
GACAGCCGGTTGAAGATAATGTAAGGATCCGCCTGCGCGATGCTGAATTTTTTGCGGTTCGGCTTCGCCGTATAGCGCTGCAGGCATTTTTTTCTTGTGGAATTATAAATCGTTACGCGCACTTCTTTGATCTTTTTGTTGCAGGTGATCGTACCCCGAAGCGAGAACGAAGAACCCTTCTTAATCGCGGAAGGTGTCGTAACGCCCGTTTTCTTATACTTTACTTTACTGGCTGCCTGCGCGGATAACGGCATTGCAAATACCAAAAGCAGCATGCAGACCATCCAGAATATCTTTCTTTTTTTCATATTTCCACCATATTTTGTTAAAATTTTGTTACGCTCCACACCCCACAGTATACTATGCTTTTTTTATTTTTGCAATAGATTTTACAATCTTTTTAACATTTCTATTAATTTTTGGAAAATTATTTTTACAAAAGAAATTCAGAAAACACATAATTGCCCACGTCAAACCCCTTTTCACTCAGCCAAAGCCGGTCGCCGCGGCAGTACACCAGGCCCTGTCTCTGCAGCCTGGCAATCACAGCGCCGTACACGCGCAGCGCATCTATTCCATAGCGTTCGCGAAACGCGTGCAAATCTACGCCCCGGTTCATGCGCAGTCCCAGAAACATCGTTTCCTCCATCTGTTCTTTTATGCCGAGTACTTCCGGCTCTGCCGCATCCCATTCTCCCCGCAGATACCGCTCCATCCGCCTTGTATTGGAAAAGCGCCGTTCCCGCATCAAAGACGCGGCGCCCAATCCGAATCCCTTATATTCCCTTCTCTCCCAGTAGCCGCAGTTGTGCCTGCATTCTTTTCCGCGAAGCGCATAGTTTGAGATCTCGTAGCGCTGGTAGCCGTGTTCCCGCAAAAGTTTGCTTGTGCAGTGGTACATCCGCAGTTCTTCTTCCTCGGATGGCAGGAATCTGCATTCCTCCCCCTTTTGTTTCTTTGCCGCTTCCTGCCCGTATTTTTCAAAAAACGGCGTTCCTTCTTCGATCATCAGAGAATAGGCGGACAGATGCTCCGGACAAAGTTTTAATACTTTTTGCAGAGTTGCGCGCCAGCTTTGCGTCGTCTGCCCCGGCAGCGCGGATATCAAATCGACGTTGAGATTATCAAACCCCGCCTCTCTTGCCAGATCAAAATTTTGCAAAAAATCCTCCCAGGTATGGATCCGGCCAAGCAGCCTTAATTCCCGATTGTCCGCGGACTGCAGGCCCATACTCAGCCGGTTGATCCCGGCCTGCCGGTATATCCGCAGTTTCTCCGCGTCCAGAGTCCCCGGATTGCATTCAATGCTGATCTCCGCGTCCGGCGCAACCGCAAACTTTTCCCGGATCTTATTAAGAATCCGCGCTATGCTTTCCGGCGGGAGAACGGACGGAGTCCCTCCGCCAAAAAAGACCGTAGGGACAAAATCCCCGCGGTCTTCCCACTGTTCGATTTCCTGCAGCAGACTGTTTACATAATGTTCTCTGGTATCCGCGTCCGCGACAAACGATAAGAAATCGCAGTACGCGCATTTAGCCGCGCAAAACGGTATATGAACGTAAATGCCTATGCCTCTCATACTGCCTTCTCCTAATTTTCATCCAGTTTCAGCACGCTCATAAATGCTTTCTGGGGAATCTCAACGTTTCCCACCTGCCGCATCCGCTTCTTGCCTTCTTTTTGTTTCTCCAGCAGCTTCTTCTTACGCGTAATATCGCCGCCGTAGCATTTGGCAAGTACGTCTTTGCGCATTGCCTTTACGGTCTCGCGGGCGATGATCTTACTGCCGATCGCCGCCTGGATCGGGATTTCAAACAGGTGGCGCGGAATTTCCTGTTTCAGTTTCTCGCACATCTTCCTGCCGCGCTCATAAGCGGTCTGCGCATGCACAATGAAAGAAAGCGCGTCCACCTCCTCGTGGTTGACGAGAATATCCAGCTTCACCAGCTCCGATCTCACATATTCCTTCCATTCGTAGTCAAAGGAGGCATATCCGCGCGAACGTGATTTTAAAGCGTCGAAGAAGTCGTATATGATCTCGTTCAACGGCAAATCATATTTTAAAAGCGCCCTCGTCTCCTCCATGTATTCCATTCCCAGATACACGCCGCGCCGTTCCTCACACAACTGCATGATCGGTCCGATAAATTCCGTCGTTACCATAATTTCCGCGCTGACCATCGGTTCTTCCATATATTCGATTTCCGACGGATCCGGCAGATTCGCCGGATTGGTCAGCTCCATCACTTCGCCGTTTGTCTTATGTACCTTGTACACAACTCCGGGAGCAGTCGTCACCAAATCCAGATTGTATTCCCGCTCCAGCCGCTCCTGTATGATTTCCAGATGCAGCAGTCCCAGGAACCCGCAGCGAAAGCCGAATCCCAGCGCAACGGATGTTTCCGGCTCAAACTGCAGCGACGCATCGTTCAATTGCAGTTTTTCCAGCGCGTCGCGCAGATCGGGATACTTTGCCCCATCCGCCGGATACATTCCGCAGTAAACCATGGGATTTACTTTTTTATAGCCCGGCAGCGGATTCTCGCACGGCCGTTCGTTATCTGTAATGGTATCCCCCACCCGCGTATCTTTTACATTTTTCAGGCTTGCCGTCAGGTAGCCGACCATACCGGCGGACAATTCCTGGCAAGGGATAAACTGCCCCGCCCCAAAATAGCCCACTTCCACAACCTCGGCTTTTGCGCCGGTCGCCATCATGCGGATCTGCGTTCCCTTTTTTACGCTTCCTTCCATGATCCGGCAAAATACGATCACACCCTTATACGAATCATAGAGCGAATCAAAAATCAGCGCCTGCAAAGGAGCCGACGCGTCGCCGCCGGGCGCCGGTATTTTTTCAATCACCTGCTCTAAAACCTGATCCACATGAAGCCCCGTCTTTGCGGATATCAGCGGCGCGTCCTGCGCTTCAATTCCGATCACATCCTCGATCTCGTTGATTACACGCTGCGGATCGGCGCTTGGCAGATCAATTTTATTGATAACCGGCATAACGTCCAGATTGTGGTCCAGCGCCAGATAGACGTTTGCCAGCGTCTGCGCCTCAATCCCCTGCGCCGCGTCCACCACCAGAATGGCGCCGTCGCAGGCCGCGAGGCTGCGGGATACTTCGTAATTAAAATCCACATGCCCCGGCGTATCGATCAGGTTAAACATATATTCTTCGCCGTCTTTTGCGCGGTAAACAGTGCGGACCGCCTGCGCTTTGATTGTGATTCCGCGCTCCCGCTCCAGATCCATGTTATCCAATACCTGCGCCTGCATTTCACGGCTCGTTAACAGCCCCGTCATCTCGATGATCCGGTCCGCAAGCGTAGATTTCCCGTGGTCTATATGCGCGATAATGCAAAAATTCCGTATCTTGCTTTGGTCTGTCATATTGTTCTTCATTCCTTTCGGACTTATCTTACCATACCCCGCCGTTTTTTGTCTACCGCACATCCGGATTTTTCCCATCGGAAAGTACCTGATCCAGTATCTTTGCAAACGCCTCCATGGCGTTTTTTTCCTCCTCGACGGTAGAAAGCTGCGTGCCCGCCTCAAGCAGCAGGCTTTTGGGACGCAGATGCAGATTAAAACGGTATGCCATCAGATAAATGTTGCGCATCAGGGACGGAACCGTCTGCTCCGCCGCCAGCTGCAGCTGCAGCGCAAACGCCAGATTCTCTTCTATGTACGGATTCGGCAGATAGGCAATATCCTGATTATCCGCCGTGCGGCTCATGCCGGCAATAAACATAAGCTGCGCCGCCGGTTTCCCGTTGTATTCCGTGACAAAGCGCGTGCCGTCCACGCCGTCCCGGTGCAGGTCAATCACAACCTCAATGGACGGATACTGTTTTAGAATCTCTTCCACCGCCGCCTCGGAAAAATCATAGGCCAGATTGCGGTCCAGCACGCCGTCCACCAGATCAAAAACTCCCGTCTCGTGAATCACATTGTAGCCGTAATCTTCCCGCAGAATCCGCGCCAGATATGCGCCGATTCCCACGATCGTCGTGTCCGTATCCCCTTCCACAGAATCCGCGAACGCTTCCTGGGAATGCGTGTGATATATCAGGATCTGCGGTTCGTCCGCCCGCTTTTCCATCGTCATGTCCATCGCCAGTAATTTTTCTCCGTTTAACCGTTCCGCGTCGATCGTCGTGGTCATATCCATGGAAAAATAATGGTAAAGAAGATACTCAAAATCCGTTAAGGCCGCATTGGAAACTGCGGGCTTTGTCTCCTCGTATGTCTCCGTGCTGCGCGGGCGCTTGTTTTCTTCCGCCTGCGCCTGCGCGCGCACAATCATTTCATATTCGCTTTTACTTTCTACCGGCGCGCTTTGTTCCCGCTGCTGCATGACATAGCCGTACAGTGGAAACGTCTCCCTGGCAAACCGGTCGAACAATTCGCTTTCATCCGTTTCTTTTTCCGCATAGGAAAGGACGGGTATATAAGTACCCGCCGTCCATTTTTCTATCTTATCATAAACCGCCGACAAAAATGGCGTATCTTTAAACAATCCGTTTTCTCCGGCTATCGCCACGCTGCGCACAATAATATATCCGGCAAGCGCAAGCATACAGCATACCAGAGCCGTCCGGATCAGCTTGTCCAGCATTTTCATTCCGTCCACCTTCAGCGCTATCTGCTATTACTATTCTATGCGCTAACGCCAAATTTATGACAGGGCGATATTCAGTCCCTCTGAAATCGTGTAACTTACCCGTTTGATGGTCTCGTCGATATCCTTTGGAGTAACAAACATCGTATTTAGGTGCGGAGAAATTTTCTCCCGGATGGTCTGCCGGTTTTCTTTGGTTTCGATCAGTTGTTCCATCGTATCATTAACGATCGTTGCCGCGTCTACTACCGTGGGAATCCCAATCGCAATCACCGGAACGCCCAGGGTTTCCTCATTGATCCCATCCCGGTGATTTCCCACGCCGGATCCGGGATTAATGCCGGTGTCCGTAATCTGAATGGTACGGTTCAGCCGCCGGGTGCTTCTGGCTGCCAAAGCGTCAATGGCAATCACGATCTGCGGTTTTGTCTCTCGCACAATCCCGCGGATAATTTCCAGCGTTTCCATCCCGGTCTGCGCCATCACGCCCGGCACGATCGCACTGACCGGACTCTCCTGTTCCTTGAGGGACGCTTTGCCATATTCTTTTAAAATATGGCGTGTGATCCTTAGGTTTCCCACCACGTTCGGACCCAATGCATCCGGCGTGACATCGCGGTTGCCAAGTCCCACCACCAGCACCGTCTTTTTCTTTTCTCCGATCAGCCGGCGGATATGGCGCGCCAGTTCCGAAGAAATATCCCGATGATAGCTTTCATCTTCGGAGGACATATTGGGAACCTCCAGCGTAATATAAGTACCCACCGGTTTTCCCATTGTTTTTGCCCCGTTTTCCGTCTCAATCCTTACAATGGTCGTATAAATCTCGCGCTCTTCATCCGCCGATTCCTCAATCCGCACTCCGCGGATCTCCACGTCGTCTTCCGCGAAGCTCTCTTTCGCCTCAAGCGCCAAATCTGTGCGCACATTAAAGTCTCCTAGCATAAGAAGCCTCCTTATCCTTTTGGAGATTATTTTACGCGCATTCACGGAAAATATGTAACATACAGGCCGTTTTCACATTCCCCGGTCAGTTTTCAAACTCGCTTACAGACGAATAAAAATAGTCCTGCGGATGGTCGCTGGCAAGAACCTCTGCAAAAATCTCGTTAAACGCGTCTCCGCCGAGCGCCCGAAAATGCTTCCAGTCCTTAAAGGCTTCGTCGGTAAAGACTTCCTTCCTGTCTTTATAAAGCACAAAGTCATAAAGGCGGGCGTCCATCCGCTGCGCAAGCTCCCTGTAATAGGCGCACAACGCGTCCAGATCCTGTATTCCGTCCAGATATTTTTGTGTAGCCGGCAGTATAACAAACGTCAGCTCTATATCCTTTTCCCGGCATAAATCGGCAATTTTATCCAGGTATACCAGCGCCTCTTCCTGTACCTGCGATTCCCCAAGCGAAGCATACCAGTTATCAATTGCACGGTTATCTTTCTTTGCCGTTCCGCCTGCATAAGGACGCCCCTCGTTGTTTCGGTATCCCCGGCGTCCATAACGCCCCGATGTTTCGTTCGTCAGCTTATTTGTCAGATTCTTCTTTACATTTTGGGGATCGACATAGGTATCCACCCGCGTCGAATACAGCAGAGAAGTCACCAGAATCCTCTCCTTGTGCAGTGCGAGCAAATAGCGGATTCTCCATTTCCATGTGCGCAGGTTTTCATACGCGGAAACATAAGAAATATCTTCATGGTCGCTTTTTAAAAGCGGGAGCGACAGTCCAATATAAATGCGTCTGACCGGATTTTCCTCTACACTCTCGCGAATCAGGTAGTAGGCTCCCATGAGCGGCTGCCCCGCCGTCGACAGATTAAAACTGTTTGTTCCCAGCTTTTCATCCAGAACCACCGGATTAAAAGCGCGATAAGCAAGGGACGTCCCGCAGTAAAGCGTATCAATCGTGCCTTTCAGTTCTGTCCGCTCCTGTTTCGATATGCTCGTCCATTCATTCCACGGCTCATAACAGTAGCGGACCGCGCCCTCAAATATGCAGACAACCAGAAATACCACCAAAACACGGGCTGCCACTTTTCTAAAATTGCGCATATGCAAACCCTCCTGTCATGGAAATCTGGAATCGTCCTATCGCTAAAATAAAGACCAGTAAAAACAGATAGCAGGCCCAGCGTACAACCAGCGGGCGTTTCGCAAGAACGTCGCGCACAGGCTGCTTTTCCTGAACGACATCGACCAGGAACATCAGCAGCAGCGAAACCGCCAGAAGCAGCGCGTCTCCTTTTGTAATTGCCGGAACCACTTCCTGCCATCCTGCCGGCAGCTTGAAATTTGTAAACATCTGTTTGATAAAGCGCAGGGAATCTCCCGTATTGGCCGCTCCCGGAAATACTTTTAAAAGGCTGACCAGTAAAAAAGTGCGGATTATGCAGAACAGCTTCCAAAGAAACGAATCTTCTTTCACACGCAAAGCCTTTTTCGCACGGTTAAAATACGGTTCCAGCAGCATTGCCCCCATGATAAGCGCTCCGTTGCCAAAGCCCCAGAAAACATACCGCCAGCTCGCGTCATGCCAGAAACCGGTGCAGGTCCATACGAACGCCAGCGCAAACAGGGACGGAAATAGTTTCCCGACCCGCACGCCCAAATGTTTTCTTCCCCATTTTCCAAAGTTTACCGCCGGTTTGGAAACCGCAAGCGGATAAAACATATAATCGCGGAACCATGCGCTTAACGTGATATGCCATCTGCGCCAATATTCCGCCACGGACTTTGCAAAAAACGGGCGCGCAAAGTTTTCCGCGATATGAATGCCAAACAATTCTGAAGCGCCCGCAACAATATCTATGTAACCGGAAAAATCCGCATACATCCAGACCGTATAATAAATACATCCAAGGAAACAGGTCAGGCCGGTCATAGACTCAAATTGCGTAAAAACGGCCTGCGAAACCGGATGCAGGTTATCCGCCACCACCATCTTTTTAAAGAGTCCCCACAGGATTCTCTGGCAGCCATAAGAAAAATTGTGATACGCAAACGGATGACCTTCATACAACTGATCCGCCATCGGCTGATAGCGGTTGAGCGGCCCCTGCGTAATCTGCGGAAAATAGGCAAGGAATAAAAGCAGTTTCGCGTAATTCTTCTGCGCCTGTATTTTCCCCTTATAAATATCAAACAGATATCCAATCCCGATCAGCGTATAATACGAAATCCCCAGCGGAACCAGAAAATCCGGCGTCGGAATTTTCACTTTGGCAAAGGCAAGGACAGAATTGCCGATTCCCACAAAGAAACCGCTGTATTTTAAAATCAGAAGAATCGCCAGATTTAAAATGATCGCCGCGGTAAGCACGCGTTTCTTTTTTTGTTTGTATTGTTTTTTCCACTGCGCCGAAGCCGTTTTTTCCTGCGCAATCTTTTCCTGGCATTCGCCGTCCAGGCGTTCCATATAGACGCCCGCGATCCAGATAATCACGCTCGTCAGAAACAGATACAGCGGGGATGCGGCGCAGGCAAGCACATAAAAGAACACGCTGGCGGCAAGAAGCAGCAGCCAGCGGTATCTCAGCGGGCACACATAATAAAGAAGAAACAGAATCGCTAAAAACAGCAGGAAAAACAGTGAATTGACTGTCATTTTATCCCTCCTGCTGCAGTTTTTGGATCAGATTATAAATCGCCTGCACGGAATTAAAGTTTTCCGCTTCCATGGCCTCAAACGGCACTTCCACCTGAAAGGCGTCATTGATTTCCCCTACCAGAGAAACAATGTCGAACGAGTCGAGAACCGCATCGTCAATCAGCGCTTTCTCCTTCTCAAAATCGACATCCGGCCTTAATTCTCTTAAGATTTCCAACAGTTTTTCCATTACGGTTCCTCCTATGGTTTCTATTTTTAAATTTTATCATAAGGAAAACATCCTGTAAAGAGCGGACAAACTCATATTATTTCATATAGTATAACATACCTGTGAGAACATTGTGTGCTTTTTTGAAATAAAAATGTATACGATTTGCAACAAAAAAGTATCAATTTTGTATTGACACATTCCGACGAATGCACTAAAATATATAAGCATGTTTATGTTAGAACGACCGTGTCCGGGTTTAACATAACGGAATGAAAACAGAAATTATTTTGGAGGTGTCAGATGGCTAACATTAAATCCGCTAAGAAACGTATTTTAGTGAACAGAACAAAAGCCGCCCGCAATAAATCCATCAAATCCGGCGTTAAAACCGCGATCAAAAAAGTGGAATCAGCGGTTGCCGCACAGGATAAGGCAGCGGCAGATGCAGCTCTTCTGAGCGCTGCGTCCGCAATTGACAAAGCGGCCACCAAGGGCGTTTATCACAAAAATAACGCGGCAAGAAAAGTTTCTCGTTTAGCTAAGCTTGTAAATAATATGTAAAAAGCGGAGTCTGCTGCTCCGTATTACAGCAAAAGCCGGCGGTCCGTCATCCGCCGGCTTTTCCCGTTTCTTCTTATTCGCTTCCGCCCTGCCCGTCGAGCTGTTCATGCAGCCGCTGAATGGTGGCCGGAAAATCCGGTTTCAGCATTTCATTTTCCGAAACATACAGATCGTCATAGGGAATCCGGTTTTCTTCCAGCTCATAGTCCGCCATCTCCGGCAGAGCCGCGGTCAACTGTAAAAGTGACAGCGCCGGTATATTATGCTCGATCTGGGGCAAAATCTCGGCGCAAAGTTCCAATAGTTTCGCTTTGTCCAGATCCTGCACTTCAGAGAAAATAGCGCTGAGCACATCTCTTTGGCGCTGCGTGCGCTGATAATCACTGTTTCCCACATAGCGGATACGCATATACGCAACCGCCTGGTATCCGTTCAGCATATAAGTGCCGCCTTCATAAAGGCTGTACTGTTCTTTTCCCATGCTCACCAGATACTGGTTCATCACCACGCACTCGTCAGCCGACATGGTGATCTCCACGCCGCCGATATAATCTATAATCGCCGCCATAGAATCAAAATCCACAATCATATAATGATCAATCGACAGGTCGTAATTATCCTCCAGCGTATCCATCAGCGTCTGCGCTCCGCCCGCCGCATAGGCATAATTCAGCTTATGAACGCCGTAACCGGGTATTTCCGCATAGAGGTCGCGCATAAAAGAAGTCATAATAATCTTCTCGTCTTCTGCACGGACCGTTATCAGTATCATTACATCCGAATTCCCGTTCCAGCTTTCGTCCCGGCGGTCCGAACCGATCAAAAGCAGATGATACGTCTCTTTGCCGCCCGGAAGAATGCTCCCTTCCTCCTGCGCCCGGACGGCTGCCGGAGCGCACAGCAAAAGCGCCGTCAGCAGTATTGCGCAGATTCCTTTTCTTCTGTGGTAAGTTCCCCTTAACATATTTGCCTCCTAGGATAAAATATCTTCAAATAAACAGGTCCGGTAGACGCCGTCCGCAGTCAGTTGCTGAAACGCCCTGGACACGGCGGGTTTGTCTTCCTGATAGGTAACGCCAAACCACTTATCCCCCGTTTCCAGCACGCGTACCGTCACCGCCTTTTTTTGCAGCAGTTTCCCGATAAAGGTGGGGAGCAAATATTCCGCGCTCTGTTCCCTTCCGGCAATCTCCCGGAAAAACTCCGAAAAGCCTTTTTCCAGAAGATCGATAAATTCCGGCGTTAAGCCCCACATATTCATAGACACATAGCTGTCGGCGTCGATCTTCAGGCCGTCCGCACAGATGCCGTCCGGCGTCTTTTGGATATTGCGCGTCTCCCTGATATCCGTAAGGAATCCGTCCTCATTTACTCTGCAGATCCCGCGCGTTACGCCGCCGTTTTCACTTAACGTGTTCTTCAGGATAAATCCCGCCATACAAAAACGGTAAGGTTCCGCCTTTGACATGGTCTGCAAAAAATCATGCAGACGCACAAACGCTTCCTTTCCATAGTAATCGTCCGCGTTGATCACGGCAAACGGCTCGGCAAGCACTTCTTTGCAGCACAAAATCGCCTGTCCGGTTCCCCACGGTTTCGTGCGCCCCTGCGGCACCCGTTCTTTCGCCGGGATATCGTAAAGCGACTGAAAGGCATACGCCACCTCGACTCCCGCCGCTTTGCAGACCGCTTCTATGCGGTTTCCGATCACTGCGCGGAAATCTTCCTCAATCTCTTTCCGGATAATAAAAACAATCTTTTCAAATCCGGCTTTGATGGCGTCATGGATAGAATAATCCATAATAATCTCGCCGTTTGGCCCGACGGGTTCCAATTGCTTGATCCCGCCGCCAAAACGCGCGCCGATTCCAGCCGCCATAATCGCCAGCGCCGTGCGGTTTTTCTGTTTCCTGTCCATCATATCCTTATCTCCTATTACCGGCGCAGTTCTTCCCGGCTTTTTGCAAGCGCCGCGGCAATCACCGCATCCATATCGTAATAGCGGTATTCTCCCAGACGTCCGCCAAATATAATATGCGGTTCTTTTTCCGCAAGCTCCCGGTAACGCGCATACAATGCGTTATTTTTTTCATCGTTGACCGGATAATAAGGTTCGTCCCCCGGTTTCCACTCGGAAGAAAATTCCCGGCTGATCACGGTTTTCGGCTGGTCGCCGAATTCAAACCATTTGTGTTCGATAATCCGCGTCCACGGCGTCTCGCTGTCCGTGTAATTAACCGTCGCGTTCCCCTGATAATTCGGCATATCCAAAATCTCCGTCTCAAAGCGGACGGAACGATATTCCAGCGCGCCCAGACGATAGCCGAAATAAGCGTCGATCGGCCCGGTATAAATAACCTTGTCCGCAAGCTGGTCTAATTCCTGTTTCTGTGCAAGATAATCTACGTTCAAACGCACCGCAATCCCTTCCAGCATACGTTCCACCATTTTCGTATAGCCGCCGGTCGGAATGCCCTGATACAAAGCGTTAAAATAATTGTTGTCAAACGTCAGGCGCACCGGAAGGCGCCGGATAATAAACGCCGGAAGCTGATCGCACGGCCTGCCCCACTGTTTCTGAGTATAACCCTTAATCAGCTTTTCATAAATATCTGTGCCGACCAGGCTGATGGCCTGTTCCTCCAGATTCTTCGGTTCTGTAATGCCGGCGGCTTTTCTCTGTTCCTCAATCTTTGCGGCCGCTTCCTGCGGCGTTGTCACGCCCCACATCCGATTAAACGTATACATATTAAACGGAAGGGAATACAGTTCCCCATGATAATTTGCCACGGGAGAGTTGGTAAAGCGGTTAAACGACGCATATTGGTTTACATATTCCCAGACTTCCCGGCTGTTCGTATGAAAAATATGCGCGCCGTATACATGTACGTTGATTCCTTCTATTTCCCGCGTATAAACATTTCCTGCAATCTGGGGACGTTTATCAATTACCAGACAGGTTTTCCCCGCTTTTACGGCCTCCCGCGCAAACACGGCGCCATAAAGTCCTGCTCCTACGATCAGATAATCATACCGCATTTTGTTTTCTCCTTTGTCATTCCCTGATCGTGCCGCCGCTTAAAATAAAGCCGATATCCGTAATATACGCGCCCGCCGCGATCGTTCCGTTGTAGTCTTTCGACGTAATATGAAGCACGCTGCCCTCGGCCGTATAGTTTCCGTTCCAGCCGTCCGACACGGCAATCTCGCCGGTAAACGGCACGTCGATCTCCCAGGATGCGCAGTCGCTTTCAGAAATATTTTTCAGGGTAAGGTTATACTGATATACCTGTTTGCCCTCCGCTTCCCAACTGTTGGAAAGCACCGCGCTGACTTCCAGCCCGTTGCTTTCAAAAACCTGCGCGTCCGGCGCTTCGGTCTGCGTTTCGCTTTCCTGCTGCCCGTCCTGATCGTCTTTCGCCGTTTTGGCCGCATCCGGTTCCGACGTCAGCATGTGGTAAAGCCACTGGCCGCTCTCGTTTAAATCGTCCAGCGTAAATCCGCTTGTTTTGGTGCAGGAGGATTTCAGCATTGCCGAAGATTCCGCTTTATTGGAAAGGCTCCACATCGCATAGCTGATGCCATACTGATTCATCGTATCCACCCAGAGATTCGCCTGCTCTATATCAAGCGCCCCGTTTCCGCTGGCGTCGGTAATCCCATATTCCGAGACAAAATGTATTTCACAGAATTAGCAATGACTAATGTTCGATATATTTCAGAGCGTCCGGACCCTGTTCGCCCGTGCTGACTCTGACGACGTTTTCCACATCCGTGATGAAGATCTTT
>CANQJX010000026.1 GCA_947624335.1 uncultured Marvinbryantia sp. | reverse complement strand
CACCGGCATCAGTTCCACATGGGTATAGCCCATATCCTTCACATATTCCGTCAGCCGCTCGGCGAACAGGCGGTAATTATAGAATCCATCCGGGTTCTCCGGCGTGCCCGGATGCTTCATCCAGGAGCCGGGATGCACCTCATAAATAGACATCGGCATGGTATCTAAATCCTGTTTGGCGCGTTTTTGCATCCATTCCCCGTCGTGCCACGCAAGATGGGAAATATCCGCTATAACCGAAGCCGTGCCCGGACGCAGCTCCGCCTGGTTTGCAAAGGGGTCGGCTTTGTACAGTTTACGCCCGTCGTGCGTATGAATCAGGAATTTATACTGGACGCCCGGTTCCAGCCCTTCCACAAAAAGATCGTAAATGCCCGACGGCTCCAGGCGCTTCATCTCATAAACGTCTTCCCGCCATCCGCAAAACTCTCCGATCAGATACACGGCCGCCGCGTGAGGCGCCCACACTGCAAAATATACGCCCTGTTTTCCGTCCACGCAGGCGGGGTGCGCGCCCAGTTTTTTATAAATATCGTAATGCGTGCCCTGCCCGAACAGGTATTGATCCAGTTCCCCCACACGGATGTCCGTACGCTTTTCCACGTTCTTTTCTTCTGCCTTTTTCGTTTTCATTGTCTTCTCCTTCCCTTGCCTGTAAATTTATATCAGAATGCAGGAACCGCCCGCCGCCAGGCTGACCGTGATTCTCCCGTTTTCCGTTCTCTTTTCCTCTCCCGTTAAATAATCCGTCATCTCCGGCGCCGGAATCGGAATCGGAACCGACAGTTCGCAGGGGGTTTCGTCATTGTTTACCGCTACCACTACCGCGCGCTCGTTTTGGATTCTGGCAAAAGCATACTGCCGGTTGGTCAGCAGCAGCTCCCGGTAAACGCCCTGCGCCAGAATTTCGTTATCTTTCCTGAGCCTGCCAAGTTTTCGGATGTGTTCGGTCAGTTTCGGATGGGGATTATGTTCGATGCACTGCGAAAGAATCAGGCGCGGACGCAGCGAATCGTCGCTGCCCGCTTCCTTTTTCCCTTCGATCCCGAACTCGCTTCCGTAATAAACGGACGGGATTCCGGGAAGGGTATAAAGCAGGGTATAAACCGGAAACACATGATCCTTGTTGTTCAGTTTTGTGATGATGCGCTCTACATCGTGGTTATCCACAAAGGAATAGAGCTTTCTCCCGCGGTAGATGCCGCCGTTTTCATCAAATTCCCGCCGGATCGTATGCGCGATCTCAAAATAATTGTGGTCGTTATGCCCGGAATACAACCCCTTATGCAGTTCATAATTGGTAACGGAATGCAGGACGTCGTCGTTTGCCCAGCGCCCGTAATCTCCGTGTATCACCTCTCCCATCAGCCAGAAATCTTCTTTTTCCTGCCCGGTCATCCAGCGCATTTCTTTCATAAAATCAAAGTCCAGGCAATCCGCGCAGTCCAGACGGATTCCGTCAATGTCAAACTCCCGGATCCAGAAACGGATCACGTCGAACAAATAGTCCTTGACCGCGCGTTCGTACAAATTCAAATTGACCAGATTCTGGCAGTTGCGCCACGATTCGTAGCTGAAGCCGTCGTTGTAGGCGGAATTCCAGCCAAAATGAATTCCCTTGTACCAATTGCGGTAAGGCGAATTTTCACGGTTTGCCTGAATATCCCGAAACGCAAAAAATTCGCGCCCGGTGTGATTAAACACGCCGTCCACCACTACCCGGATGCCAAGCGCATGCGCGCGCTCCACAAATTTGCAAAAATCTTCGTTGTCGCCGAGACGGCGGTCCACCATCCGGTAATCCCTGGTATCATACCCGTGCGTACTCGACTCAAACAGCGGCCCGATATAAATTGCCGTACATCCGATGTCTTTCAGATGCGGCAGCCATTCTGCCAGTTCCCCAAAGCGATGCGCGGCCTGCTCCTGATGATTCTCTTTTGGCGCGCCCACCATGCCAAGCGGATACATATGATAAAATACCGCCTGTTCGTACCATTTGCCCATCTTATAATTCCTCCTGCGATTATGAATAAATGCCATGCAAAAACTGATGAAGCAGACTGCGCTTTTGTTCTTCCGATATGCGGATTCCGGTTTCCGCAGAATACCCGATAAAAAGAAGATAGTGGTTAATCAGCCCCAAAAAGCCGATCGCAAACTGCTCCTGACGGCCGTTCATGTTGCCAAGCTCGCGCGACGCCCGCGCGAAGATCTCCACCGTCCGGTCATGGATTTTCTGAAGGTAAGGCTTTACCGCCCGGTACGTCTCACTTTCACGCGGCGAATAATAAAGCGTCATCAAAAACAAATATCCTTTGTAGTTGGCGCCGGCGTAATCTGTCAGAACAGACATCAGCGCATACAGGGATTCCTTCACGGATCCCTGCATATTTAAAACCCGGTCCAAAGACGCATCCAGATCTCCCAGCCCTTCTTTTAACACGGTTTCCAATAAGCCGTATTTGCTTCCGAAGTAGTAATACAGCGTGGGCTTTGTCACGCCCGCCGCGCTGCAGATCTCCTGAATCCCGACTGCATCGTATCCCTTCAGATAAAATAAATCAAGGGCGTAGGCTATGATTCGCTCTCTGTTTTCCATAACGCTCCTGCCTTTGCATACTGTTTTTGTTTCACAAATTCAGTATACCGTTCGGTATATAAGATGTCAAGAAAAGACTTGCGCTGCAAAGCAAGTCTTTTCCAATTTTACTATTTTATTTTTTTGAAATTTTTTGCCTTCAGAAGAACGCGGTCGCTGTTGTCATAACGTTTTCCGGAAATGCTCGAAGTCAGCTTGCCCACTCCGAAACGGTTGACGCTGCGGATCGCCTTATCAATAATTTCTTTTACGTCCAAAATCGCTACCGGCTGTTCCGGAGACTGCATCACGCCGATATTGTCATACAGCGCGTCAACCGCGCTCTGATCCAGAGCGCATTCTTTTTCATTTGCATAATATTTTCCAAACTCTACCAGTTCGTCATTGGTCAGCATCGGAACATTGATCGTCACGTCAAATTTCTGCGCAAACTGCGGGTTGCGCGCCAAAAGATCCTGCAGGTAACGCCGCTCGTCCTCCAGGACGACGACGAGGCTCTCCGTCTTAAAATCCATCGCCATCGACATCTGCGATACCGTTTCGTCGCTTAAATCACCCGCTTCTTCTACGATCAGAACGCCGCCCGCCATCTTATTGATAGTCGCCGCAATATCTTTTTTATTCAGGTCTTCCGCGTAAATTTTGGCTACTTTCGCGCTCTGCAGCCCTTTGCAGCGGCTTAAGATCTTTGCGATAGAGATTGCCAGCGTCGTCCTGCCGTTTCCCGCGTCTCCTACCAGCAGCAGGTTTCCGCTGGACGAGGTCTTGTTGGCAAGTATACTGCGCATCATCAGGGTTACCGCCTGATTTACCTGTTCGTTCATTCCGCTGATCTGCGCCCAGAAACCAAGCATGGATTTTTCTTTTTCATCCAGCCCGTCGCGGTTGTAATCCTCCGGACGAAACGCCGGTGCGTCCGTCTCGGCGTCCGCCTGTAAACCGGCCTCCTGCGCCGTCTCTTGGGACGTCGGATCCGGCGCCGTTTCCGCTGCGCCCTGTTCCGTCTGCGCTTCCGCAGCCGGCTGTTCCGCCGCCTCCGGCTCCTTTGCCGCGGGCGTTTCCGCCGCCGAAATTTCCGCCGCATATGTGCGGATCGGCGTATCTCCGATTTCCTGCCGGATCTTCTTTGAAAGATCGGCGGTAGGCGCGGTCATCGCGTCCGGCTGTACGGTTGTCCCCGTCAGCAGGTCGTCAATGCTCATCTGGCGCGGAATCTGTTCTTCCTCAACCGGATCGGCCGGTCTTGCCGTATGGGGAATAGTCGGCGCGCTCTCCAGTTCTTCGGTAGAGGTAACCGGATGAACGCCGGACAGAATTTCGCGCATGCTGTTTGCAAGCTCGCTCTGCAGATGCACCGGATCCGACGTTTCCGTCTCTTCGTCGGGAGCCTGTACAGCCGCCGCGATCTCTTTTTCCGTATCCATAATAATGCTGTCCGCAATCACGTCTTTTTCCGACTTCGGCAGCTCCTTCGTAATCACTTCGTCTAAGGTGGGAACGGCTTTTTCCACCACTTCCTCCTTGGTTTCCATGTCCACAATCTCGCTGGGATTGTCATAAACCGTCTGCTGTTCCGGCGTAAGCGGCGTATATTTCTTTTTCAGTTCCAGCGCCTGTACCACATACTTGCCGTTATGGAACCAAAGCGCCAGATCGTCGCACTCGGCTACGCATTTATCCCGCATGCCTGCCGCATCGTACAGCCGCGCCAGCTCGTAAGCCCACTGCTCGGTATATTCTTTTGATTTCAGTTCTTCCAGGACCGAAATCTGTTCTTCCAGAGAAGAACCGCGTCCTTTGTAAATTTCATATTTTAAAATATATTTGCTGCTGTCGTTTGGCGAAAGGTTTACATACTCTCTGTAATACTGTACCGCGTCGTCGAAATCCTGTGTCTGTACGCAGGCTTCCGTTAAGCGGTAAAGAATCTGCCTGCTGTTCGGCGATCTGCGGTACGCGCGGTATAAAATCGCCTTGCCATCTTCCGCTCTCCCCACCATTTCATAAAGTTCGCTGATCATGCAGAGTGTGCGCACACTGCGGACACGCTTCCATTCTATGGTATCCGCGATCTTTACAGCGGCGTCATAGCTCTCTTTTTCAATTAATTTGTTAATTTCCTCTAATTTTGCCTGATATTCAAATTTATCCACTTTTTCGCACCTCTTACAATTTCCTTCTTGTTCCCCTCTGGTAATATATTTGTATTGAACTTCACATAGTTGTAACAATCTTATCATAATATATGGAACTTGTCAAAGGGCACGCCTCCCTTTTTCACGCTTTTTCATGCTTTTTCGGCAAAATGTCAGTTTTTCTTACCCTGCAAGCATCACGCTCGCCGCGATTCCGACAAACGTGGCGACAAGTGCCCCGGCCAGCGTATAACGCGTTTTTTTCACATTTGCCGCAATAAAATATACGCTCATCGTATAAAAAACCGTCTCCGTACAGCTCATCATAACCGACGTGATCATCCCGATACGGGAATCCGGTCCAAATTCCTTAAAAATGTCAAGCGACAGTCCTGTGGCCGCGCTGGAAGAAAACATACGGACAATGGCAAGCGGAACCAGTTCCGGCGGAAACCCCGCGTATGCCGCCGCCCTGCCAAGCAGCCGCGCCAGCAGATCCAGAAATCCGGAAGCGCGCAAAATCCCCACGGCAACCATCAGCCCGATCAAGGTGGGCATAATTTTAAGAACCACACGGAATCCTTCGCCCGCTCCTTTTACAAAAATTTCATAAATGTTTTTTCGCATCAGGAGGCCGTATCCTACTACAATAAAAATAACAAAGGGAATCATAAACTGAGAAAGGAATATCAGAAAATTCATAAAACACCCGGAACCATGCTTTTTACAGCATATGTTCCGGGTGTTTTCAATATACTCTATTTTCTCTTCCTGCGGTAAACGAGCATGATTACAAGCACAAGCAGAGCTATCAGTACCGTTGCGATATACGGTATGATCTGCGTCGTGTCTCCCGTTTTAACCGGCTGGGTGTTTGTCTCGCCCATCGCCATCAGCGCCGCCGCTTCCGGAGAACCGCCAAAATCCGCATACTCGCTGATATAGGACTGTTCCAGTTCCTGTGCCGTTACATGTGTGTAATCGCCTCCCGGCGACGCCTGGAAATTATTGGTAATTTCGCCGATTCCCGCCTTGCCCGCGCCAAGTTCGATCTTCCCGTTTACATAGGAAATATCAAAGTTTGCCTCGCCGCTGCCAAGCAGCCTGCCGCTGCTGTCTGTTTCGCCGATATAATAGGTGCCGGACGGCAGATTTTCAAATTCCGCTATCGCATAAACCATGTTTGCGCTCATGGTCAGCGCTTTCACACCGGCCGGACGATACATCTGCGTCCTTCCGGCATCGGTAAAGAGCGCGCAATAGAACGTGCGGTTCAGCTTAATCGGAGTTCCCCGGTAAGCGGCCCGCATAACCACCCGGATCCTTCCGCGCGCCCTGCCGGTCTGCATGGTAACGCTCGGCGTAATCCTGCCGATATCGTTCGGCCCTCCCGAAGCAAGAATGCTCACAACCAGGCTGGTGCTCGTACCCACCTTTTCGCCGAGTACCGTAGAAATGGTGCCCTCGTCGCCCGGCTCATACCCTTCCGGCGTATACACTTCAACCAGCGTATAATGTTTGCCGACGTCCAGTTTCCCAACGCTTAAATGCGGCTCTTTGGTGGTTGTCCACTCGTCTACTACTTTCCCGTTCTCATCCCGGATCTGCAGCTTTGCGCCTTCCAGCATATAGCGCAGGTCTTTTCCGTTTGCGTCCGTTATCCTGTCGTCGTACGCCTTACGGGAAACAGAGAGTTTTACCGGTACATAGCCTGCCAGAACAAGATCCACCGGGTCAGCATTCACTTTAAAATTCAGTTTCGGCGGTTCGAAAGCATAATGCCCTTTGGGCATTCCTACGCTCACCACCGTATACTCGCCCGGATCCAGCTCGCCCGTAAGGGTAATCGCGGAACTGGTTGTGGTAATTGTTTTTATCGTCTTACCATTCTGACGGATCTCCAGCTTTGCGCCCGGAAGGTATGCTCCGCTGGCGCTGGTCTTTGCGCCCAGGGTTACTTTGGTGGGTTTGTTGATTGCGGCATAGTTTGTCCCTACCGTCCCCTGAAGATTTCCGGTATTCTCCACCGTAATATTATAAGATGCTTTTGTAAGCGCATGTCCCTTATAGGATGCGGTCTGCGTGACCGTATAGGTTTTTCCGACGCTGAGTTTTGCCTCCAAAATCCCTCCGTTTGTACCCGTCCAGATCGCTGCGCCGGCGCCCTGTTCCTTTACCTGCATCGTCACCTTTCCATTGGGTATTGTGCAGTGGTTTGTATCGTCAATGGCCCGCACCTGTACTCTCGTCGGAGGAGTATCGATTGTAGAGTCAATTGCAATCGAATGTATGCTTGCATTAAATGTGAACGTCTGTTTATTGCCCCTCAGCGGATCCGTATATCCCGCAGGCGGACTGGCTAATTTCCAGCCGTAAGAGACCGGGGTGCTGCCTTTCATGATCGGCAGCCCCGTCACGGTCGCCGTCTGACCCGCAACGCTGATTGCGGGCGCCGTCAGCTTAACATCTCCGGCATACAGTTCAAAGGTGCCGTTTGAAACCGAAAGCGCCTTGCCGCCGCTCTTTAAGGTGACGGTCGCACGGGTATACATATTCTGAATTTTGATGGTGTGATCTACAGCCGCTCCTTCCGCTCCGCCAATCGTAACGGTAGCCTCTGACGGGTTGTTGGTAAGAATCGCCGTCCCGTATGCCGTTCCCGCCGTATTTGCGCCGTCCGTCTGGTAAATGGAGGTATAACTTGCCGTTCCGATTATACTGCTGCCCGTATCTGCATAGTAGTTGCCGCCCGCGTTCACGCTGCACGATCCCGCTTTTAAGCCTGTAATCTTAACGGTGGCCTGATCCGTTCCATTTATGGTTACCGGAATCGTAAGCTGACCGCCTGTTATATCCCCAGGCGTTACTTCTGATTCGCTCTCCGCGGTGTTTTTGCTGTCTTTTATGCTTACCGTCAGCGTTTCTGTCTCGGTTATATTTAAGGCATCTCCGCTCAGAACCAGATTATATGCGGTTTCTTTCGTCTCGCCCACCTGTTCCAGCGTGATCGTAAGCGACTCTTTTGCCGCCCTGGTCCCGCCTGGGCTTCCGATGGAAAGCGGTTTCGACGTGGGGATCAGATTCAAACCCCAGCCGCCTGCCGGCGCTTCCGTGCCGGTCTCGCTTTCCGGTTCTGTTTCCGGCTCTGTCAGCACCGTCTCGGATTCTGTTTCCGTCTGTCCCTCGCTTCCGTTCTCCGTTTCGGACTCCCGCAGCGTTTCACTCTCTGTTTCCGGTTTCTGCGGCGTTTCGCTCTGCGTCTCGGATTCCTGCGGTGTTTCACTCTGCGTTTCCGTCTGCGTTTCTTCTGCGTCCGTTTCCGGCTTTGGAGCGGTCACGGCAAATACAAAATCGGAAAACCCGTCTGTCTGGAAGGAAACAGAACTAACGCCGTTTCCGGAATCCGCCCACTCGGTTTTCGCTTTTAACGGCACTACCTTATATTCATCTACTTCAATGGCGGACGCATCCGTTTCGCCCGCCTGCTCGGCAAGCTGCTTTGCCTCCTCGCGTTCTTTTGCCAGTTCTTCGTCCGTAAGCGCGCGAATATGAAACAGCTCTATTTTCTCGCTGCTGCGCGAATTGCAGGCAGGGAACGCCGGTTTTTCAAATTGAAGCGTCACTTTGATTTTATCGGGCAGCAGTCCCTGCGCGTCCTCAAATTCCTTCAGGCTGATTTCGGTGCCGTCTGCCTCTTCAAAATGAATATCATAAATCAGGTATTCGCTGAACAGAAGATCCGGCCGGCTCTCTTCTACCCGTTTTACATCTTCCTGATAATTTTTATCTTCTTTTTTTTGTAAGACAAGTTCCAGCACGGCGTCTTCGGAAATGTCAATGCTTTCGGGAAGAACTACCTGTGCAGAAACGCCGTCCCGCGTCCATTCGTATACTCCGGACTCTTCTGTTTCCGTCTCTTTGGGTTCAGCGGGCGCCGCGGTCCCCGGCTGCGTTTCCGTAACTGCCGTAGTCGCCGGCTGCGCCTGTGTCTCCGTCTGTGCGGGCGGCTGCGTCTCCGGCGGCGCCTGTGTCTCCGCCTGCGTAGGCGGCTGCGTCTCCGGCGGCTGCGGTTCGGTCGGCGCCTGCGTCTCCGCCTGTGTAGGCGGCTGCGTCTCCGGTTCCGCCGTTACCTCCTGTTGTATCGCCTGTTCCGATATGCCCACCAGCTCCTCGGCGGATACGGAACTGTTCCATAAAAGCGCTGCCGCAAAAAAAACGGCCGCTCCTCTCCTCATCTGTTTTCTTATCATTATTTATCTCCTCCATTTTAATAGAAAAATAGATAAAATGCCCTTATTGTCTAACAGTATATCACACTTCTCTTTTTTTGCAAACTTTTCAGAGCAGAAAGAAGCATAAATTTTTTCTTAAGAAATTCTGTCTTGTATTGTTTTCTGAAAAAAAACGTGCTATAAAAGATAGCGTAGCTTAAATTGCGCAGCCGTTATTTGGCATGATACAATCTGTCGGGGAGTTATTTTATGATGTCAAAAAAAGTTTGGAAAAATTTGTGGCTGAAATATCGGTATCTGCTTCCGGTTCTGTTGTACATGGTGTTTTATATGAGCGTTTTCACCTATGTGGAAAACAGGCCGACGCATGATCTCCATTTTTTGATTTCCAGATGGGACCGTCTGATTCCATTCTGCGAATATTTCATCGTACCGTATTTTTTATGGTTTTTCTATGTGGCGTTCGCAATCCTTTACTTTGCGCTGGTAGAAAAAGACAAAAATCAGTACTGGTCTCTGGTTACCACGCTCGGTATCGGAATGACGCTGTTTTTGATTGTTTCTCTGGTTTATCCAAACGGGCATACGCTTCGTCCGGCATATATCGGGCGCAGCAATGTCTTTGTGGATATGGTGCGCGGCCTGTGGCGCATAGATACTTCCACAAACGTGCTTCCGAGCATCCATGTATTTAACGCGGTTGCCACGCATATCGCAATTGCGCAGTGCCGGTCCTTAAAAAAGCATCCCTGGCTCGTACACGGCTCGCTGATTCTGTGCGTGCTGATTGTCGCGTCAACCATGTTTTTAAAGCAGCATACCGTCATCGACGTTATCGCAGCGCTGGCGCTGAACCTTTCCTGCTATTGCCTGATTTATCAGCCGTCCGCTGCGCGGAACCGGCAGGTATCGCGCACGGCCAACCGAAGGTGGCAATAATCATACCGAAACCTTTAAAAAGGTGTAAAGTCTTCGTGAAAAGCAAGACTTTACACCTTTTTTCATAAAACAGCATTCCAGCGCCGGTTCTTTCAAAAAACCGGTCAGTCCAGTTCCCGCAGCAGTCCGCGTACCAGACGGACGCTGTGCGCAACCGCCGTTTTTTCAAACATTTCATAATCCATATTGGCGCTGTCGTCCGCTTTATCGGAAATGGCGCGGATAATCACAAAGTCTGTCCCGTTCAGATACGCAGCCTGCGCGATAGCGGCGCCTTCCATTTCCGTGCAAAAGCCGCCGAAAGCGGACGCAATGCTTTCTTTGCGGGCTTTGTCGGATATAAACTGATCTCCGCTTACAATCCTGCCTTCAAACACTCCGATTTCGGGATTTACTTTCGCGCATACCCGCGCGGCAAGCGTCCGGAGTTTTTCGCTGGCGGGGAACGAGAAAACGTCCATCTGCGGAACCTGTCCCGGCGGATAGCCAAAGCCTGTGGCGTCCATGTCGTGATGCACAACGTCCGTGGAAAGCACAATATCCCCAATGTTGATCTGCGCATTCAGGGAACCCGCGATACCCGTATTGATGATCGTATCTACCCCAAACCGGTCCGACAGAATCTGCGTGCAGACGGCGGCGTTCACTTTGCCGATCCCGCTTCTTACCACAACTGCCTCGTGCCCTTCCAGTATGCCTTCTATAAAATCCATCCCGGCGGCAGAATGGCAGACGGTCTGCTGCATCGCCTCTTTTAACTGCGCCACTTCTACCTCCATTGCCCCGATAATTCCAACTTTTCTCATAAGCATCCCCGTTTCCATAAGATTTTTCTTATTACTTATACAATATTCCCGCTTTTTTTGTCAAGCATATGCGCGCGGCGTTCTAGCAGCGGCCAACCTGATAGCTTACCCGCGCGAAAGCAATCTCATCCGCCGGCTGTATGAGCGCCCTCTCATTGACGTCAAGCCGCCTGCCGTTTAAAAAGGTGCCGTTGGTCGAATTTAAATCGCAGAGATAGTAATACGCCCCTTTCCGCTCAATGCGCGCGTGGACGCGGCTGACAGAAGGATGCGCAAGCACAATGTCCGACTGCCCCGGCAGCTTGCCTACAATATAGCGGTCTTTTTCCAGCACAATATGCTCCTGCGAATAAAGATTGCTGAGCATCAGGCGCGGCGCGGATTCTTCCGCCTCAAACAAAACGCCCGTATCGCCGAGGCGGCCGGCGGATTCCCACGCGTTATCCGGCGCAGGCCGTTTCTGACGCGCCGGTATTTCTTCCCACGCCGGTATTTCTTCCCGCACCGGCATTTCTTCCCGCGCCGGCGTCTTTCCCCGCGCCGTCCCGCGTTCCCGTTTTTTTGCCGCGGGCGCTTCCGCCCGGTATATCGGATGTTCCGCAAAGCAAAACGGTTCTTCGGTAAATTGTTCCATAGTCTCTGCCAATTCCCGTTCTTCTTTTGTCTGCTTTCCGGTTTTTCGTTTCCCTTCCGAGGAAAAGCCATAGATTAGAACCGCTGCCAGTAAAAATACCACGCCGCCAATCTGCGTGACAGTCAAACGCCAGAACCATGCCGCAACTCCCAGAAGCAGCAGGGCGATTCCAAAACAGGCGGCCAGAAAAATCCGTCCCGACGCATTTTGGTTTTTTGTCCGCTTTGCGCGCTGCCGCTTTTGTGTCTTTTTTTGCTCCTTGCTTGGTGGTTTTGCCTTCGGCTCCGCTTCTTCTTGCCTCTTTTTGCCGGGCGGATCTTCCCTGCCTGGCGGCGGGCTGTACGGATCCGGGCATTGCGCTTCCCGCCAGATAAACGGCTCTGTTTTCTGCAAAACGGGGCTTTGCCGAAAAGCGGGGCTTTGGGCTTCCTGTATCGCCGGCCGCTGGGCTTCCTGCAAAATCCTCTCCAGACTGTAATTTTCTTCCCGCGCTTTGCGGTAAACCTCATACGCAAGCAAGACGGCCCGGTCGTCTCTGCGCTCCAGGTGTTCCAAAAGATACGCGGTCAGTTTCCGGAAAGATTCCGTCATCTCTCCCTGATAGCCGGGAAGATAGCAAAAAAACGGTTCCCGCGTCTCAATATCCATGTAGATCATGTCCGGCTCCAACACAAGCTTATCCATATCCAGCAGATACTTTTTTACTTCTTTTAAAGCGCGGTACAGTCCCTGCAGCAGCGTGCAGACCGCCTGTTCGTCCATGCTGTTGTTCTCGTAAATATAGGCCATGGATTGTCTGGAGGTAATATCATAAAAAAACCGGCTTTGGCAATCCACCTTCTTTAAGCTGCAGGGCAGCAATCCCCGGATATGGTTTTCCATCAGCATGCGGATGCGGTAATCATCCTCATAAACCGGCTGCGTGAACTCCAGGACCATATAATTGTGCGTCATATCTCTTTTAAATGAGATGTTCATGTTCGTATCCTCCTAATTGACTGAACCACTTTTGCCGCGCCCCGTATTTTCTGAATGCGCCGCGAAGGACGTTCCAGGCTTAATGTCACGGCGGAGCGCACTGTGCGTCCCGCAAATCCTCCCGGCACAGCCGGGGAGCAAAAACTGCCGGAATACGCTACGCTGACCTGGCGCTCCCCCACTTCCACGCTGGCCGCGGGATCTCGCACTCCCAACGTGCGCCCCTGTACAAGCCGGCTTGCCGCGCCCGCCGCATAGATCTCGAACGATTCGAGGCGCGAGCAGCCCTGGAATGCAAGTTTGCCGCCGATGTTCGTGACGGTATCGGGAATACGGATCTTTCTCAGGCTCGTCGCATTCAGGAATGCGTAGCCGGGGATCGCCTTGACGGGGATCCCTTCATATTCGCCGGGGATCGTGACTTCGTCGACAAGGACAAGTCCGGGACCAGCGGAAACGGAGTAGTAAGCGTCCTCCTCTCCGG